>CAIXSC010000776.1 GCA_903921945.1 uncultured Planctomycetaceae bacterium | reverse complement strand
CGGCCAGCGCCGATGGCGGGTCGATGGCCGGGCTGTTCGGATTTCCCATGTTCGGGCTCCCCTTGTTCGGTTGCTGGACCGGTTGGCGACGGGCCAGCACCCTTTCCCACACTTCGGCAGGCACATCCGTCAGCGGGTAATAGCGGGGTTGGTCGCCGTCCGCTCCCTTTTCCCGCACCACCAGATAGATCTCCTCGTCTTGCCCCGCGATCGCCTCTTGCGAGTTGCTTTCTCGCTGGGGCTCTGTGGGCGGTGGGCTGCCCGCCGCCCTGGTCGGAACGAAAGCCGCTCCAGCTTCCGCGACGCCCCCCGTCGGCACGTTCGCGGGGATGATTCGCGCCAGTCCAGCTTGGGTGACGACCCAATGCACCGTTTCGAACGCGGCGTAAACGCCCTTGTTTTCCGGCTCGTTCGCGGCGTTGCAGACACCGATCAGTTGTCCGTCGATCGAGAAGAGGCCGCCGCCGCTCCGGCCATTGACGGGCGCGCCGGTCGCTTCCAGGTTCGGCGGCCCCGAATAGCCGTTGCGGCGAGTGAGCCGAGACCGCTCGATCCGCGGCTGGCCGCCGTTGTCGCAGCCAATGCTAAAAACCTCCGTCTGCGGTTGGGGCGAATAACCGGAGGGCGCCAACGGCACAGGCCGAACTGGAAGTTCCGTGCGGATCGACACCAGCCCAACATCGCTGAGCAGATCGAAGGTGATCAGGCGTCCGTCGAGCGGCGCGCCAGCACCCGGCGCGAAGAGATCCACCTTGATTTGCCCGTTGGCTCCCGCGTGTCGAAAGACGTGGCCGCAAGTCAGGATCAACGCATGATCTTCGTGAATGTCGATGACGGTGCCCGTCGCGACCGAGGTTCCTCCTTCGTCGGACACTCGCAGCCGCGCCGTGGCCGCCAAGGCGGCTCGCTCAGCCACCTCGCGAGGCATCCGTGAGGCCAATGGGGACGCGGCGGCTCCCGAGTTTGCTGGAGTCGCCGGCTGGGCAGCAGGGGCGTTGATAGGCCGAGGCGTCGAGGCGGGCGGGGAGGCCGTGGGCGGCGCGGATGGCGTGGCGATGCGAGTCGGGGCAGCGGGTGGAGGGGCGGCGGAGTTCGCGGTGTGTTCGCGAAACATGCGGGTAATACGGTCGTAACTGGCGGCGCCTTCGATCCGGTCGACAGGGCGGTCGCGTACGAGCAGCACGTAGGTTGGCGTTCCTTGGATACCAAACCGTTCCGCTTCCGCGCGATCCTGTCGAGCGTCGATGCGGTAGACGGGGAAGCCATCGCCGCGGAGCCGCCGCACAGTGGCCTCCATAGTGCGGCAGTGCGGGCAGTTTTCCGCGACAAACTCCAGGATGACAGCTTGGTCGCGTGGCGGTTCGAACCCCGCGACAAGGGACGTCCACAACAAGACGGTCGGCAAAGCCAACATGGTCATATCCTCCCTGAAACACGCCGCTCATTCCATCCATGGAATGCTCGTGTGGAACAATGTGTTCCGAAGCCGCCCGTCGAGGCAAGAGCAAAATCCGGCGGATGGAAGCGACAGCGGCGCCCGCGCGTCTGCAACGGCTTGCGGTGAGAATGCCGTTGGACTTACCGAGCAACAATGCTCGGCCGCGGATACTTACGGCTCGAATGCGGTTTCGGCGGGGACGCCGTTGGATCGGCGATTCACGACGCAGCGACGGACGAGCGCCGCGGATCAGCGCGGGATAACCGGCCGCCGGGGCCGCCAGGGCCCATCAGAGCAGTGTCGATCGATTCCCGAGCGCTCAATCAAGGTGGAGGAACTCGTTCGTCGCCAGCAGAGCGTGGGCCAGTAGCGCCCAGCGCGCGGATTCCGAGTCCCACTTCGGTTGCGGGTCCGACTTGGGATCCGTGGCCGACTTGGGAGCTGTGGCCGACTTGCGCTTTGTGTCCGCTTTCGACTCGCCCGGCAATTTCGACTCACCGGGCGGCTTCGACTCGACGGGCGGCTTCCACGCGGCGGCGGCGGTCGTGACCAATTCCCTCGCGTCGGCCAGCTCGCCGGCGGTTGGCTTTCGCATCAATACTCGCTGGAACAGCCATTCGACGCGGGCGTTATCACGATCGATGTTCGCCAACTCGGCGCTACGCGCGGCGCCGTTTGCATCCGCATCGGCATTCGCGTCCACGTTCCCAGTCGAGGTCGCGGCCACTGCCGCCGCGTCCGCTGAGGCGTTGGCTGTGGCTGTGGCTGTGGCTGTGGCTGTGGTGTTGGCTGTGGCTGTGGCTGTCGCGTTGGCCGTTGTGTCGGTGTTGGGGGTGGCTTGCAGGCACTGGATCGCGAGCTGCTGGGCGGCTGCGTGCATGAAGTCGCTGTTAAGCAGGTACAGATGCTGCAACGGCGTGGTGGTCGCCACGCGCCGCTCGCTGTGTTGCTTGGCGTCGGGGAAGTCGAACAGCTTCAAGAGGCTCGCCGGCTTCTGGCGGCTGATGGTCCCGTAGAGGGTGCGGCGTCGGAAGGCGGGTTCGTCGAGCTTGCCGGAGGGGCCGAACTGGCTGCGGTCGAGCTGCTCGGAGAGTGCGAGGATGGAATCGCGCCAGGCTTCGGGATCGAGCCGCCGACGGCTCATTCCCGCAAGCCAGCGATTGTCTGGATCCTTCGTCCCGGCGACCGCCGCTTGACGCCAAGTGTGCGACGCGAGGATTTCCCGATGGAGCCACTTGAGCGACCAGCCGTGGTTGACAAAACGGGCAGCCAAATCTTCCAACAAGTCGGGGTGCGAAGGACGCTCGCCCAGTTGGCCGAAGTTGCT
>CAIXSC010000775.1 GCA_903921945.1 uncultured Planctomycetaceae bacterium | reverse complement strand
CGGGCTGGCGGCTTGTCGGCTTGGGCCGCCGCATCTTGCGAATCGAAACCGCCGCCATGGCGCTCGCGACAGCCGTCATCGCCACCTGCGACTCGCAGTGACGAACCAGCCGCAAGCAGAACGCCCCGAAAACGCCCCGAAAACGCCCCGAAAACGCCCCGAAAACGGCTCGAAAACGGCTCCAGGACAGCTCGGACAGCTCGGAAACAGCTCCAACACGGCTCGGAAAGCCAGTGCCGAGCGAACAGCGCACGCTGCTCCAGCGAGGATTCCCCATGGGCTGTCCAAAAACCCGCCGCGAATCGCCATCAGTCGCCGCGAATCGCCGTCAGTCGCCGCGAATCGCTGTCAGTCGCCGCGAATCGCTGTCAGTCGCCGCGAATCGCCGTCAGTCGCCAAGAATCGCCGTCAGTGTGGTTCCAATTCGCGGACGAACGTTTGCCAGCGTTCTTGCAGGCGACGGTAGGTTTCATCGAGCGAGATGGCGGTCCAACGATGGCCGGGACGCGAATCGACCAATCGCAATTGTTCGAGTTTCCGGATTGCGTCGCCGACTTCGAAATCAACTTCGGAACCGAGCAATCGCAGCAGGAACGACTCGCACGCCTCATCCAGTTGGCGAGCGGTCCAGCCTTCGGGACCGGCGTCGCGCCACAGCAGGAAGTAGGCGAGCATGACTTCGCGCATTTCTTGCTCTTCGGCCTCGGCGACGATGCGAAACAACGCGCCGGCGTTGTTGTCCAGATTGCGGTAGTAGAGATTCTGCGTCAGTTGCAGGTGGTACTTGTCTTTGGTCCGCAGGTACCCCATCAGCGATTTGACGCCATAGCCCAAAGTGCCGATGATCAACCCGACCATGCCGGCGAAACCGTAGGCGCCCGCGAACGCGATCACGATGGCGCCGCGAATGATTTTGTACGCGGTTAAGGCCAACCCGGAGATGGTCGGCAGGATGATGCGGCCGCGGTCGAGCCACGTCATCCGCACTTCGACGCCGGGCAGTAGCATCTCGATGTCGTACTTGGGAATGTTCTTGAACAGTTTGATCCGCACCCCGGTGTCGGGCACCGCCGCCGATATCGCCGCTTGACCATCCACGGCGGCCGTCGACGCCTTGGCCCCTGCTCCGACCTCGTCGCGGAATCGAAAAACAATCGCCAGCCGCTGATAGACGGGGACTTCGACCGGCCTGTGGCGGAACAGTGTTCGCCACGAACGCCGTTGGCGGTCGATGACCCCTTCGCCGCGCGCGTAGACTTCCAGCCGTTCGAACTCGGCGAAGTTCACTCGCAGCCGCAGTCCCCAATCGCTGGCCGCCTCCAGCGCCTCGTTGATTTCCTCGCGGTCCAGTCGGCGAAAATTGGCCTGCAGCAACAGTGAAGCCAGCTTGTCGCAAACGGCCGCCGCCGCCCGCGAGCGTTCGGCCGGATCGGAGACCGCCAAGGAATGCGTATCCGCGTCGGGATCGAAGGGAGCGTACGTCGCGAGAATCCCGCGATACCGGCGATAATGCACGAGGTGGTACGCCTCCTCGAGCAATTGGCAGATCCGCCGCAATCGATCCGCGTCGGCGGCGGTGGTTGTCAAGTCGGCCGTCAATGCCCGCAACAGGTCGTCGCGTTGCACCGGAATGAAATGCTCGCGCGGCGAATCAGGATCGCTCCGCCAGCCGCTCGCAAGAATTGGCGGTTCGACAGGCTCGCGTCGTTCCCGTGACGCCGCCGGGGCAGCCTTTGCCATGGAGGCCGCAGCTGCGGCGGGAGCCGCCTTTGCCCCGGGGGCCGCCGCGCCTGTTTTGGGCATGGACGGCGGCGAAGCCACGGGTGGAGAGGCTGGCGACGGGGCCGCGACGCCCGTGCCTTCCGGCGCTTGATCTTGAACCTGCGAGGAGGCTGCCGGCGAATCCGCGGACGGAGCTACCACAGTGGCCGGCTCACGCGACGCGTCGTGCAGCTTTCCATGCCGCACCCGCCTGAACTTCTCGGTTTCAGGCGCGTGTTTGTTCGCCATCGGTTCCTTTCCGCCGCGAGCTTTATCCCGAATCTGCCATTCGGCCACGCTCCCTCGCCGGCGATGCCCGCAGGCCGGGTACGCGACGTTACTGGCCGGCCGCGTCGGCGTCACCGCCAGCGTTGCCGACGTCCAGCTTGGTCCATTTGCGTTCCGACAATCGCTTCAATCCGGCTTCGGTGACCGAGCCGTTTTCCTTTAGGGTCAACGACTGCAGTTGCGGCATGCCCAACAGGAGATCGATCGAGGCATCCGAGATGCCCGTCGAGCGAATCGACAGTTCCTTGACACCCGACAGTTTCGCGATGACCGCGACGGTCGCGTCCGTCATCTGCGGCACGCTCCAGATGTCGAGTAATTCGAGCGAGCCGGATTTCGCGAGATTGGACAACCCGCTATCGCCGACCGAGGACAGTTCATGCAGGTAAAGGCGGCGCAGCTTTGGCAGTTCGGCCAGCACTTCCAAAGCTCGGTCATCCACATTGGGCAGATCGCGGAGCGTCAGCCGGGTCAAGCCGAGTCCTTTGAGCGCCAGCACACCTTCCGAGCCGAATCCTTGGCAGCGGAAAATCTCCAATTGAGAGAGCTTGGGGAGTTTCGCCAGGAAGGCGCCGGATTGATCGGTGATGATGAAATCTTGCAAGAGCAACGAGTCGAGCGTTTTGCTTTCGCAGAGCTTTTCCAGGCCAAAGTCGGTGACAGCCGTACTGCGATGCTTGAGCGCCGAAAGCTTTGGCAGCGCACCGACAACCTCCATGGTCATGTCACCGGCTTCCATGTTGCCGCGCAGGTCAAGCGACCGGAGGTTGGCCAGCTTGGGCAACTGCTGCGAACCGATGTCGTTGAATTGGTTCTGCACGAGCGTCAATCGCTGCAGCTTTGCCAACTGGCTGATCTGCTTCAACACGCCACTCGACATGTTCGTGTTCGAGGACAAGTCGAGTTCCACCAAGTTGGGAAACGATTTGACGATCAGGTCGACGGTCGCGTCGTTGATGACCGAGTTGGTCAAGGCGAGGGCGGAGAGTTTTTTCAGCGCAGCGAGTTTCGCCGCCATCTCGTCATTGAGTTCGCGGTAATTGAAGATCTGCAGCTTTTCGAGGTCGGAAAGGCGGCCGAAGAGAGCGATGTCATCAGCCGTAAGACTGGCGCCATCCTGGATGGAAACCTCGCGGAGCAGCCCGCCGACCTTCGGCTCGTACTTGGCCTTGGCGCCGAGCCCGTCGAGCAACTTGCGGGCGGCGGAGACATCGTCGGCGGACGCCGTCGCCGCCACTTCCGCCTCCGACTTCCCACTGGCCGCCTTCGCCGCATCCGCTGGATCGCCAGCCGCTTGCCCGCCGGTGGTGGCGCCACCCGGGTTCTCGCTCGAAGCGGCATCTGGGTTCGCGGCCGGTCCTTGGTTCGCCGGTTGCGGGCAGCCGGTGAGCGACACGCAGGCGACCGCGGCGCTGGCAGCGAACAGGCCCGAAGCAAAACTGCGGGACAGGAAGCGGAACGGGAGGCGGCGACGCATGCGGGATCTTCCTCACTCGCCGTCGCGAAGCATGCGGCGACGGAAACCGAGTCGATGGGGGGCGGAAATCAGCAGCGCCCGCCGATCACGCGACATCGTGACCGGCGGGCGCGAAACGAGACGACAACCGCGTTTAGTCGAGCCGGTAGCCTTCGGGATACTTCGGCTTGATCAGATCCGCGACACCCGGCGTCTTGATCGACGCGAGGTTGGTGACCTTGAGATTACGGGCGTCCCATTCAACCTTCTCGCCCCACTCGCCCATGCTGCCGTTCGCTCCGCCCGTGGCGGCCGCCCAAACGGCGAGATTGCCGAGCAGGATGGTTTCGGTGAGCGGGCCAGCGCGATCGACGAAGTTCGATTTGCAGATCTTCGGATCGTTGGCCATCTTCGCCCGGAACAACTCGTACATGTTGTTCAGGTCGTTGTTGCCCTTGTCCTCGGCCTTCTCGTAGTCCACCTTCACCTTCTCGACGCCCTTGAGGACATAGACGCCGCAGTAGTCGTCCGAGCTGTAGAACGCGCCCTTTTCACCCACCACGAGCACGCCGCTGTCGGAAACGCTGTTGATGCCCAGCTTGCTGAACACTTCGGCGGGCGGCTTGTTGCCGCGGCGGTCATACCACCAGAACGGAATCGCGGGACGTTCGCTGGTTTCCGGGAACTCGAACTTGATGATCGAGCTTGCCGGGAAGCTGTCGTAATCGTGGCCGGTGGTCTTGGCGACGACGGAGATCGGGTCGCGGAGTCCGCACGAGGCGAACGGCACGGTCAATTGATGGCAGGCCATGTCGCCCAAGGCGCCGGTGCCGAAATCCCACCAGCCGCGGAATTGGAACGGGTGGTAGAGGCCGGGCCAGAATTCACGCTGCGGCGCGACGCCGAGCCAATTCTTCCAGTCGATCCGTTCCAGGGAACGTTCGATTTCCTTCTTCTTCGCTTCGATGATCTTGTCGGCGCCTTCCGCGTTGTCTTTGCGGGCTTGGGCGGAGAACTTTTCCATCGTCATGCGACGGCCGGGCGCCTGGGCCCAGATCGGCCGGTTCGACCACGCATAGACTTCCTTCAGGGTGCCGAGCACGCCCGACTTGATTTGGGCGATCGCTTCGCGGGACGAATTGAGCGCCGTGCCTTGGTTGCCCATCTGCGTGCAGACGCCCGTTTCGGCCGCCACCTTGGCCAGCAACCGAGCCTCGTAGATCGTGCGGGTGAGCGGCTTTTGCGTGTAGCAACTGATCCCGAGCCGCATCGCTTCCAGCGTCACCGGGCCGTGCATGTGATCCGGCGTGCTGACCGTGGCGATGTCGATCTTCTTGCCGTACTTCGCGAACAGTTCGCGGTAGTCGGTGAACTTTTCGGCGTTTTGGAAGCCGTTCGCGTTGCCTTTGCTGGCGAGCGTGTTGCGGTCGACGTCGCAGATCGCGACGACATTGCCGAATTGGGCCGCGTTGGCCGAATCGCTGCCGCCCTTGCCGCCCACGCCGATGCAAGCGACGTTCAGCTTCTCGTTGGCGGAGTTGCTCATCGCGGGCCGCGTGCCGGCGGCCACGAAGTAGCCGGCGCCAATGACCGAAGCCGTCTCCAAGAAGGCACGGCGGGATGTTCTGGGCATGTCTCTGATCTCCAAAGTTTTTAGTGGAACGAAGGTGGGAGTAGCATAACGTTCGCGCGCCAGCGGATCAAGAATCGCCCATGGGACCGGAACGTAACCCACTGGGGACCGTGGACAATCATCCCAGCCCCTCAACAAGCCGCTCGACCGCGTCCAAGCTGCCGCGCACCAATTCGTGGTAATCCGTCGACTCGATGTCTTCGCCCATGAGTTCAACGTCGTAATAGCCGGCGTAGCCGGCCGCCTCGTACGCGCGGACGATTTCCCGCAGTGGCAAGGTGCCCTCGCCGAGCCGGCAGCGATTCTGCTCGCCCTTCGGCGCGGAGCGCGCGTCGCCCAGTTGCACGATCGCGGTTCGCGGCGCCAACTCCGCGATCCGCTGCAGGATTCTCGGACAGTGTCCCAAATGGTAGGTGTCGAACGCCAGCTTGATATTCGGGCTGTTGAACCCGGCCAGCTGTTCGAGGGTTTCATCCAGATCGGTGAGGAACGTCCAATCCGTCGCGCAGCCTTCGTGCATCGGTTCGAGCGCCAGGGTGACGCCGAAGGCGTCCGCCATCGGCACCAATTCGGACAACGCCAACTTCAGCAGCCTCCGCGCGTGGGAACGCGTGTGCCCCGCGCGAGCTCCCGGATACACCAGCAAGTTGTCGGCGTCCAGCAGAGCGGCGACCCGAATCGCGTCGCGGGCATCCTCGACGCTCTCTTCAAAGTTGCGACCGTCGTTGCCCGTAAAACCGCCCGCCCAGAGCAAGCTGGCTGTCTTCAGTCCACAGTCCCGTAACAACTCGGCGCCTTTTTCCTCGCCAAAATCCGACAGCTTGTGCCGCCAAACACTCATCGCCCGCAAACCCGCGTTGCGGTAATGCTGGACGTCCTCTTCGAACGACCAGCGATACGTCGTCAGCTCGTTCATCGAAACGCGAGCCATCGCGCTGGGTCTCCGTATGGCGGTGTCGGAAGGGAGTGGAACGGTAATAAGGTTTCTCGGGGAGCCGCGATTGTCGTGAGCAACCGGAGCGAAGGACGTGGCTCAGAGACAACTCGAAAGGCTCGTCGGTAGCGTCGCGCGGAGCGAAATCGCGCCACCCTGGGAACCGATCCCGCGAACGTGGAACCGGTCACAATTTTGGCGAGTCGCGTCGGCCGCGCGGCTCCGCCCACTCAGGCCCCCCCTCACTTGGAAGCCTCGGGCGTCTTTGACGACTCAGACGCTGGCTTGGCATTGTCAGGTTTGGCATTGTCAGGTTTGGCATTGTCAGGTTTGGCATTGTCAGGTTTGGCATTGTCAGGTTTGGCATTGTCAGGTTTGGCGGCGTCAGGCTTGGCGGCGTCAGGTT
>CAIXSC010000774.1 GCA_903921945.1 uncultured Planctomycetaceae bacterium | reverse complement strand
CTGGGTGGCGAGGACAAACTTGGGTCGTTCGCCAAGTCGCCAGTCGCGGCCTTTTTCGCCTTTGAGGACGCTAGACGGCCAGCGGTCGCGGGTGGCGGCGAGGCCGCATCCGCAGGGGCGGACGTCGGCGATGATGTTGGTGATGGTGTCGGTGATGAGGTGGTTCCCCCAGTGTCCGCCGGGGCGGTGCCGAGCGTCGATTCGATCAGCGATGCGACCATCGACTTGAAGCCAATTTTGAATAGCTCGTCGAATTCCGTCACGGCGCCGGGGCCGACGACGTGACCGCGTTCCATGAGTCGAGCGGCGTCGAGCAATTGGCAGGCGTACAGATAGTTGCCGCGGCGCGGGATACAGATCAGGAGATCTTGAAGCGTGCGCAGGCGGAGCCGCGTGGCGACGATCTGACGCGGCTCGCCGTTCCGAGCGAGCGGCACGTAGAGCAACGGCAGTCGCCGGAAGGTGCGGATCAATTCAGGCCAGCGCTTTTGCATCGCCGCCGGGTCGTTGCGAAAGGCGACCGACAGCATGTGGACCGAGTAGCGCTGGTCGGGATCGAGGCCAGCCATGCTTTCCGTCAGCAGTTTCGCGGTCTGTTCCGTGCCGACCTCTTCGCCATGGATCTGGGCTAGCGCCGCCGAAAGCAACAGCCGGCGCGAGTCGATCGTTTCGATCGCCGTTTCGACGATCTGCTCCATCAGCATTTCCTTGGCGTAGCGGCGC
The DNA here is from genome assembly GCA_903921945.1 of uncultured Planctomycetaceae bacterium. GTDB lineage: Bacteria > Planctomycetota > Planctomycetia > Pirellulales > Pirellulaceae > CAIXSC01. Next base: position 2,620 of record CAIXSC010000774.1, on the reverse strand, counting down.
TGGTCGTATTCCACCAGGGATTCCTGGCGCGCCGAAGGCTCGGGCAGGCGGTACGCTTGCACCGATTCCAACAGATCGAGCAAATCTTCGTAGTTGGTGGTCGCCTGCGAAGCCCAACGCTCCAAGGCCCCCGCGCGATCCCACGCGGCGACCCGCGCAAGCCGCTCGTCGGTCTCCCCCGACGCGTCCGGCTCCTCGCTCCGCTGTCCCATCCGAACGGTTTGGAGCGCGGCCAGCCGCCAGAGCCGCGCCACCGTGGTTAGGAAGTCGAGCCGCTGGCCAATTCGCTTGCCTTCCCGCAATAATTCGTCTTGCGAACCGGAGTCGTTCTCGAAGATCGAGCCCTCGACGCCATCCTCCGTGCTGCCTCGAAACACGACGCCCTGATACGCCGAATCGAACAGCCCATCCAAACTGTCGTCGCGCTCGCTGTCGTCTCCGTCACTTCCATCCTCTAAATCGTCCAGTTCGTCGTCGTCACGGCTAGGTTCGCCACGGCGATTGTCACCGCGGCCGCTGCCGCCTTTGCCGCCGCCGCCTTTGCTGCTGCCGCCTAGGCCGTCCTGTGCCGAGTCGAAGTCGCTGTCCGCATCGTCGCTGTCGAAACTGTCGCGATCCGGGTCTGGATAGAGGCCGCTTTTTCCGCTCCCCGGTTTCGATTCGTCGCCGTCTCTGCGCGGACGGCGTTTGGTCCAAGGGCCGCCGGAACCGCCGTTGCTCAATTGGAACATCGGCACGTCCCAGTAGTCCTCGGCGTTCACCTCCAGGAAATCGAAAAACTTGCGAGCGACGCTCCAGCGGTGCTGGCGGTCCTGCGTGGTCTGTGGCGTGTCTTCAGGCGGATCGCGAAAGAGTCCGACGAACCACGATTCGGCTTGGACCGCGAACGCGCTGTCGCCGCTGGTGAGACCGACTCGGGGCGCTTGGCTCAGCCAGTGCATGAGCAATCCGCGGGAGGCGACGAAGTCGCGATGGGCGAGCAGTTTTTCGAGGACCATCGCGTAGGCGTGCGCGGACTGGAACAGTTCGGCGTGAGGCGCCCAGAAGGCGACGTTGCCGGCGGCGGCCCCCGCCTCGTTCCATAGCCGCAAGGCGCCGGCGACCACTTCCGCATCGCGGTATTTGTCCAAGGCGTTGACCGCGTCGACGCCTGAAACCGTGTGCGTCGCGAACGCGTGCCACCAATCGACCAAGTCGCGGAACTGTTTTTTCAACTGCTGGCTGGCGGCGTCGAGTCCGCGTGCGACCGCCTCGCTCCACGCCTGTCCATGCAACGTCAGCAGATGATCGATGAATTCGCACAGCTCGTCGGCGCGGTGGTCGTGGACGCTGTTTTCGATCGCGGGAAACAGGCTGTAGTTGGCGTCGAAGCCGAGGATGTTCCACGGGTCGATCACCGCGCCGCACTCGATGCCGCGCCGCAGCATTTCGCGAATCCGGCCGAACAGCTTCACGGCGGTTTCAATCTGGCCGACTCGCACGGCACGCTGGGTTTCGAACAGCCAGCAGTCGATCTGGCACATGATCCGGGCCGAGGCGGTGGGGACGACGTCGACCTGTCGCGAGGCCGCCTCGGGGAAACCCATGTTCGCGAAGATTTTCGCCAGTTGCACGCGTTCCAACTGGGTCGCGCGTTGTCGCGCGAGTTCAGCGTTCAAATGCTGACGCGCGCCGCCAAACGGTTGCTGACGCTGGGCGGCTTCCGCTCGCAAGCGCTCGGCATGCGGTCCCGACATCCGCCGCAGCAACCGCACGTAGAACTCGTCGCGATAACGGGCGATCCGGGGCAACAGGTTGGAGAGGGTAACCGTCGAGTCATGCGCCTCCGGGCCGCGGCCGCTAATGCCCGAAGCCATCAGGATCGTCCCGGCGAGCACCGCCGCCGCTTCGATCACCAGTTCCTGACGCGGCAACCCGGGTTCGTCGTCAATCCGCCGCATCAAGGCCCGCAACGAAACCTCTTGGATCACGTAGCGGCGATAGCGGCCCTGGTTGTCGATGTGGTTCGGATCCCAGTGGCCGAAATGGTAGTTCGGCCGCTTGTTCGCCGGGTGGTCGAAATCGTAAGCCCGCGGGTCGTAAGCCAGTTCGTCCAGCAACGCCAGGTCGAAATGGGCTTGGTGCCGCAACCCCGGATCGGCGTCTTCAATCAAATGCAAGGCGGCGGCCACCACTTCCGCCAGCGGTCCCGGCGCGAAACCGGCCCCCCGAACATACAGCGGCACGGGCCGCAGCCATTCGTGGGCGTACGGCTCCATCTTCCGCCGCTCAAGCGTCGCCAGCGGTCGATGCCCCACGTAGTCGTTCAGCGTCCGGATCGCGCCGCGAGTGATTCGATCGACCTCATCCCACGGTCCGCCTTGCCGCAGAATCGCCTCGAACACCCGTCCCACAAAGAGACTGGTGAACAGCGTGTGCTCGTTTTGGTGGAATAGCAGGTCACGATGGAACTCCAAGTAACCCGGTAGGACATTTGTCGCCACGAGCCGCAGCACCGCTTCCGCCTGCCCGGCATCGGCGAAGGCCGGCGATTGAACTCGCAAGGTCCCCAAACGCCGCTCGAGCCCTTCCACCACCCACTTCCAGATCGCCTTGCCCTGGGGATCCGAGGGTGGAATGG
>CAIXSC010000773.1 GCA_903921945.1 uncultured Planctomycetaceae bacterium | reverse complement strand
TCGATGCCCGCATCGACCGCCACCACGGCGTCAAACACACTGGCGTGGGCGTCGGCATCCAACTGGATCAAGATCTTAGGTTTGGCCATCGCGTTCACGAATCGAAAGAGGAAAATGCGGGACGAAACAGTCGACAGTAGCGACCGAGGCGGCAGCGATTACGGAAGCGGCAGCGGTTACAGCAGCGGCAACGGCAGCGATTACGGAAGCGGCGGCGGACTCGGTCGCTGCGGTGAGCGGGGCCGAGCAACCGAGTGACCGCTGCACATCGGGATAGCGGCACATTGAGACGGCAGCACATCGGGACGGCAGCACATCGGGACGGCAGCACATCGGGACGGCAGGCTTAAGGCGCTGCGGTCTTGAGGCGCTGCGGGAAACGCAACGAGCTTCCGGGTTTGGCAACGCCGGAAGCTCGCAGGAAATCCGTGGATCGTTCCGAACTGGCTTAGAAGCCGCGGAACGGATGGACCGAGTCCTTGCCGGCGATCATTTCTTCCGCGGTCGGCTTGCCGGTCATCGCATTGATGATCGCTTGCTTGGTCGCGGCGTAGTTGTAATCGTAGATCTTCTTGTCGTCGGCGGCGGCCGGGTGGATGAACACGCCGCACACGATCACCAGGTCTTCGGCCTGTCCCTTCGGAATCACGCCATCGGCCACCGTGTCGGCGACCGCCTTCGCCACGGCCGCTTGGGCCGGTCCGAACATCTGGACCGCTTGCTTCATGCCCTTGATGGTCACCTTCGTGATCATCACGGTGGCCGGCTTGACGGCCAAGTTCGGTGTAACGACAGCCAACAGGTTCGTGTGGCCTTCGCTCTGGCGCGCCAACGCGTTGGCGAACGCATGGCCGACCGGGCCGTCCTTGCTGCCGATCAACAAGTCAATATGAGCGATTTCGTTTCCTTCGCCCGCCAGCGCTTCACCGATGAACATCGACATGCAAAATCTCCTGATCGCGTGGAACCCATTTCATTTGACACGCAGAGAGGGTAGCAATTCACCGCCGCTTTGCAATCCCAGGCGGTTTGCATCTCCGAGGTCGAAAAACGCAGGCGTTAAGGAGCCTTTCCACTGTCACCGCCACCACCCCTGATCCTGCTGGGAGCGAGCGTCCGAGCGGCCGCCGAGTCGGCGGTGCGCGCCGGTTTCGCCCCATGGTCGATCGATCAATTCGCAGATGAAGATTTGCGCAACACGGGCCCCTGTTGCCAGGCAAGCAGCGACCCCGCATCGTGGCTCGACGCCTTCGCCCAGTCCCCCGACGCCCCCTGGATCTACACGGGCGGTCCCGAGAATCATGCCCGCATCCTGGACAAGCTCGCCGCCACTCGGCCCCTGTGGGGAGTCGCCGGTCGCGCCTTGCGCCATGTCCGCGATCCGCTGCGACTCGCCGCCGTGCTTCGCCAGGAGGGGTGGCCAACCCTCGCCGTCATCCCCGGCCATCGGGTCCCCGACACGGGCGAATGGCTCCGGAAACCGCGCCGCTCGGGCGGCGGGCTCGGCATTTCCATCCACCACCCTGCCCTCGCCGAGCCCGCAGCATCCACGCAAACCGCAGCGTCCACGCCGAACGCAGCAGCCAGGCCGAACACGGCGAACCCATTTCCGACGCAGCGAGTTTCCTACCCGCCGCCCTCACGCCGCTATTACTTCCAACGCCAGCTTCCCGCCGAAACGCCAATCGTGGGCGCCACCTTCCTCATGGCCGATGGCCAAGCCCGTCTGCTCGGAATTGCCCAGCAGTTTCATGGACTGGACATCGGTGCCCGGTCAACGCTACCCGGCGAATCATCCGGTGGCGATTGCGGTCCCGCGTCGAGCGGCCACGGCATCGGCCCCGCGACTCGCCGGGAAATGGCGTTCGTTTACCGCGGTTCCATCACGGTTAACGTGGAGCCCACAGTTCAAGAATCACTCCAACGACTGGGGGAACTGCTCGCGCGACGGTTCGCACTGCGCGGCATCATCGGTGTGGACGTGGCCCTACGTGACCAGCACTGCTGGGTACTCGAAGTCAACCCTCGATACCCGGCGTCCGCCGAGCTGTTCGAGCAGGACGATCAACTGCCGCTGCCCGAACCACCCGCGCAACATCCCGCGGCCGTTCATCCCGCAGCCGGGACCGCGGGGCTGGCCCGTTCACTCGTCGGCCTTCACGCGGCCGTCTGGCGGGGGCAACCGGTCGACGAAACCCTCCACGCGGCAGGCATCGAACCCGCTCGTTTGCCGCTCGGCGTTCCTGGAATCGCCCGCGGTAAATGGATTGTGTACGCCCGTTCTCCCGTGATCTGGCCTGAACGCCTCCAGGATAGCCCCTCGACGACGACCGCGCTCGATGCCGCCAGCGGCTCGAACCGTGGTTCTCGAAGCCCCGTATCGGCCCGCGGATTCCGCGACGCATCCGTCCAAACTTCCAACCACTGGTTAAGCGATAAACTATTGCAGCTAAAAGGAATAGATGACCTCGAAAGCCACGCCAACCAAGCGAGGCCCGGTAGCGCGACCGCCTTCTCTCCGCAGGCCCGGTTCGCGGATATCCCGGCAAGCTTGACCCGAATCGTCCCTGGAAGTCCCATCTGCACCTTGCTCGCCTACGGCCAGCAGGGAACCACCGTCGAGTCGTTTCAGCAACTACTCGTGGGCCTCGAAACGCGGTTGCTCGACCGCCTGTCCGGATTGGTAGAAGGTCGGAGCGGAAATGGTCCAAGTGAACGTTGACGTCGATCCGATACCCCCTACACTGTCGGAGCGTGGATCACCACTACATGTCCACCGGCGAGTCCCGGGCTTTCCTGGTCCGATATCGAGCCAGCTCCGGTGGCCGTGTGGGTTGATATCGTCACCGCCTCCTAGGTTAACTTCGAAACGCGATTTCAGGGGCGACCGCCCAAGGAACCTCGTTATGGCTCGCAACCGCCGTTCGCGTCGCTTGAAATTCGCTCGTGCGCTGGCGATCGAGAACTTCGAGCAACGGTGCCTGATGGCGGCGGACGTCGATCTGTTCTCATTCCGCCTGAACAACGGCGTGCTCACGAATGCGGATGGAGTTTCCGGCACCATCGTGGGCGACGACCCGCGGCTCGCTTTGGCCGAACGCATGACAGACTGGCTTGGCTCGAAGTTGGGCATGAACATCGATCGTCTGAGCGATGCCACGCTCGCCGCGTCCGTGCGGGACGACTTCCGTGGAGCCACGGGTGACGCCGAGACGGTTTACACCTTCGCCTGGGAAGGTATGGAGTGGGATTTTCGAGTCGTCGATGGGGCGATGGAATTCGTCGATCCGCTCGACCATGGGCTCCACAATCCGGCGGCTCCGATGGACATCAACAACGATGGCGTCTTGGCTCCCGTCGATGCCTTGGTGGTGATCAATTTTCTCAATTCGGCGCCGACCACGTTCCTGCCGAACCGAGTTCCGCAAGAGATGAACGACATGATGGTGGATGTGACCGGCGATCGCTGGGTGACACCGCAAGATGCGTTGATCGTCATTAACGACCTGAATGACGGTGGCGACAGCCGGGTCACCCGACGCTTGGTGGCCGTGGATGACTACTTCTCTCGAACACTGCCGGTGACCGCTACCGAATTCCCGGTTGCCGAGATTGACGTTTTAGAGAACGATACGGCAGGTGGCGGCATGGATGGCGGCGCGGATGGCGGCGACGAGATCGGCTCGGATGCCGGTTTGCGGGTTGTCGCTGTCGGCGATGCCTCGCTGGGCACAGCCGAAATCATTGTCGACGCTGCCGGTACGGGACGAACTCTGGTGAGGTACACGCCGGGCGAAAGCTTCCGCAAATTCGATTTCTTCACCTACACGGTGGAAGATGCGGCGGGCAATCGTGCCGAGGCGACGGTGTACGTGAGCATCGAAGTCGATCCTGGCCAACCGCTCCCGTTCAGCGTGTCCGCACCGGCGGAAATTCGCGCCAGTTCCCCCGGGGCCGCCATCCTGTTCCGTGACGCGGCGGGCAACGGCTTGATTTCCATTCAGGGCGATCGGAACGCGCCGGGTTCCGTTGGCGTGCTGGTGAGCTTCCGTCCGAACGAGCCGCCTTACGGGCTAGCAATCGCGGGAACGCTCTCCAGCGACATTATCTCCTTGGATGCCACCTTTTATCCGCAACCCGGCGGTGAAGCCTGGATCACAGGTCCGATTGACCAAGTGAATGCGATCCTGGCGGGGTTGAAGTATGACCCCGCGCCCGGTTTCTCGGCGCCGGACGGAATCGGACTCAATGTGTACGCCTTCCTGTACACGCCCATTGGTGCCTCGGCCGGGTTTTCGTCCGCGCTGGTGTCGCTGGTGGTGCCGCGCGATCCGCTGGCTCCTGTGGTCACCGACGATTTCTTCCAGTTTGGCCAGTTGAACGGTCCCGTACGGTTGAATGTGCTGGCGAACGACTCGAGCCCGTCGGGATCGCCACTTCGGCTGGTCAGCGTGTCGAAACTCGCCACGTTGACCGCCCTGTCCGTCGAGACGTCTTTCGGAGCGACGATTGAAGTCGATCGATCCACCAACGAGATCGTCTTCCGTCCTGGGATGATCGGCTCCTACGAACAGTTCGTCTATGTTGTATCCGATGCCGCAGGTCGGCTCTCCCAAGGCAAGGTGGCATTGACCTTCAACGGCTAGTCGGGACGCCGTTGTCATTTCTGGAGCCCGCATTTCGCGAGGCTCGAACCGCAGGCTACAATCCGCCCGCTCGTCTTGTCGTGATGGGTGTTCGCTTTGGCCTTTGGCGGTAACCGACCATGTTGAGCTGCGTTTTCCCACGGCTCCGTGTGCCCCTATTCCTCCGCTTCCAACCGGCGGCGTTCTTGGCCGCTGGCATGTTGGCACGAAGCGCGGTGTTATCGATCGGTCTGACGGGCCTGACGGGTCTGCAGGGCCTGCCGGCTTGGGCAGCGGAGCCTCCGGCTTCCGCTGGCTTGGTTCGCATCGGCGACGCGGTGAATGGCCATATTCACCCATCGGTCTGCCTGACCCGCGGCGGGGTTTTGGTCGTGACCTATGGACGCGTAAACCACCGCGACTTGCGAATGGCCCGTTCGACGGATCTGGGCCAAACTTGGTCCGAGCCGCAACCTTTTCCGCACACCATGGATAAGTCGTACTACCCCGGGTCGCTCACAGCCTTGGCGGACGGGCGGGTTGTGCATGCGTGGAACCGTTGGAGCACCGACACCAACGAGAGCGAGCCGCGATCGGTGATTTACGCCGTCTCGCGCGACGACGGACGAAACTGGGACAAGCCGCGGGAGTTCCCGCGCGATCCGACGAAACGAAGCGTCATCCGACATCCACTGGTGGAACTGTCAGCCGGCACTTGGCTCGTTTCCTTGGACGATCGCACCTTTGTATTTGACGAAGCCAACCAGTCGGCGCGTTCGTTTGGCGATGGCCGATTGCATGGGCTTGTGCCGATCGTTCGCACCCCCCTGGGAACTTTTGTGAGCGGTGCCGGCCTGCGATCCACGGACGAGGGTCGGAGCTGGACGGCGATCGCCGATTTTCCCAACGTGAAAGAACAAGGATGGCGCCACGAGCTTGTTTGCTTGTCGGATGGCCTGTTGCTCGCGTCGGAAATCCTTGGACCTGGGTTTGGCGGCGAGCGGATTCGCTATCGACTCTCGCGTGACGACGGCCGGACTTGGCCGGACAGCTACGAATATTACAACCCAGGCCGGGCGATCGGCGGCCGCGCGTGCCCGCGCACTGTGGAGCTGGACAAAGACGCGATCGGCGTGGTGTTTTACGACGTCGACACGAAACAGGCGGGCGGTCCCGGAGTTTTCTTCCTCCGCATCCCCCGCGCGAAACTCGGCAAATGAGCTGTTTCCGCACAGCGAAGCCATCGTCCTATGGCCGCCGTTGTGGCTTATCAGGTTCGACATTGTGGATGGATAGTTCGCTCCTCGTGTATTCGCGGCCCCGCTTGTCTTTCGTATGAGAATCCCACCAATGAGAATCGCGCTTCCGCTGTTCGCCGTTTTGATGATGTTGCCGCTGACCCTGTTGCGAGCGCAGACGTCCTCGGACGCGGCCGGGGCCGGGGCCGAAGCCGAAGCCGGCGGATACGCTGTCGCGTCGCGTCTGGAAGAGTTTCTTGGCGAGCCGTTATTTGTCCCGATGCAACAGTTGTGGACCAATCGCGGTGGCTGGGGTGGCGTGTTGACGGCGAAAGACGGGACCGTGGTGGCATTTCAATCGCCGGGTGGCGGCAACTGCCGCCGCAGCCGCGATGGCGGGAAGACTTGGGACGCCGATATCCTGCTGGCTTCGGACGCCAAAGGGGGCCGCGGGATCGTCGACGAAACCAAGGGGGACATCCTCTATGTGAATCCACCCGAGGGCTGGCTCTTCCGCAGCCGTGACTCGGGCGCTACTTGGACACGGGAGAGCGTCTCTTTGAAGCCGGACGGCTTTGGCAATATTCCCAAGCTGGAAGGGGTGGCGGCGATGCAATGTGGCATTACGCTCGCCTTTGGAAAACACAAAGGCCGTTTGCTGATGCCTGCGCGGATTATGGGGCCGAAGAATTCCAATGCGGTGGAATGGCGGCCCTACCATTACAGCACGGCTCTTTACAGCGACGATGGCGGCGCGGTTTGGCAGACGAGCAAACCGTTCCCGGTGCTGGGCACAGGCGAAGCGGCGCTTGCCGAGCTCTCTGATGGCCGGATCCTCTACAATTCGCGCGAGCACATGAGCCGCGGCAACCGGTTCATGGCGCACAGCGAAGATGGCGGCGAACTTTGGATCGGGGCCTACCGCAGCCCTGACCTGCCGGATGGCGCCCGCGGCACCTCGTATGGACTCATGGGCGGCATGATCCGCCTGCCGGTCGATGGCCATGATGTCCTGCTCTATAGCAATGTCGACAACAACGCAGGATCGCTGCCCAAACAGGTCGGGGCGTCGATCGCCACCGGCCGCGAGAAGGCGACGGTCTGGGCGAGCTTTGATGGCGGCCGGACTTGGCCGGTCAAGCGGCTCGTCTACGACGGCCCGAGCGCTTATTCGAATTTAGGAGTGGGCCGCAAAGGCACCCCGAGCGAAGGCAAAATCTACCTCTTGTTCGAGGGCGGACCGAAGGGCTCGCATGCCGCTGTTCAAATCGTGTCGTTCAACCTCAGTTGGCTCCTAAACGGCCGTGACATCGCGCCGCTTCTCGCGCGATGAAACCGCGATCCGCTCTTGTCGCGTGATCGAGGGCCAACCCAGCGCCATCGAATCAGCACAAACCTCCCGCCGCCGTCGTCGCAAACCTCCCGCCGCCGTCGTTGCCAACCTCCCGCCGCCGTCGTTTACCGCCGAGCCGAAGGCGACGGCCGG
>CAIXSC010000772.1 GCA_903921945.1 uncultured Planctomycetaceae bacterium | reverse complement strand
CTTCTCCGTGCCTCTGTGCCTCCGTGTGATCATTTCCCTCGGAGAGCAAATAACCATTCTTTGGAATGCGGCTTCGGGACCGCTCGATATTGGCCGAGATTTCGCCTGGCGCTGGGGCGTGCCATGGAGCTCGAGGAGGTGCTTGCAGCTCCGCGTGATAGGATCCGCGTGACGGGGTAAGCGTGACAGGGTATGCGTGACGGGGCACGCGTGACAGGGTACGCATGACGCTGGCTGCGACGCGATTGTGGATCGGCTACGGAGGCGTTCATTTGAGTGCTGGCCCGGCCGTCGCCTTCGGCTCGGCGGTAAACGAGGAATACCACGTTGACGAGGAATGCCACGTTGACGAGGAATGCCACGTTGACGAGGAATGCCACGTTGACGAGGAGTGCCACGTTGACGAGAAGTGCCACGTTGACGCGGAATACCAAGTAAACGCGGAATGGGGATTCGTTCGGGGGCGGCTGCGGTTGCGAGCTTGGCCGGACCTGTCCCGCGGACGTCTGGCGCTCTACACTCTCCTGGGCACAGACGGCATGGGGAGCGGGCGGATATGGCGCGGGTCGTGTTGGCGATGTCGGGCGGAGTCGATAGCAGCGCGGCTGCGCACTTGTTGCTCGAATCGGGCCACGATGTCACCGGCGTGTTCATGCGGCATGGCGAGGAATCGGCTCAGGCCTGCGCCATCGACTCGGGGCCCACGATACTGCCGATCATTCACGAGCGTCCCGGGCACAAACAGGGCTGCTGCAGCGCGACCGACGCCGAAGACGCGCGACGTGTCGCCAACCGGCTCGGCATCCCCTTCTATCCGCTCGACTTGCAGGCCGAGTTCCGGCAAATCGTCGACTACTTTGTCGACGAGTACAGCGCGGGGCGCACCCCCAACCCCTGCGTCATGTGCAACAACTGGCTCAAATTCGGCCGGCTTTTCGATTTCGCGGACAGCATCGGCGCCGAATTCGTCGCGACAGGCCATTACGCCCGCTTGGAAACCGGCCCCGACGGCAAGTCGCTCGCCCTCCTGCGAGGCATCGACCTCTCGAAAGACCAGTCGTATGTGCTCTTCGGCATCGAACGCCCGCTGCTCGCCCGCATGCTGCTGCCGGTCGGCGGCTACGAAAAGCCGGCAATCCGCGAACTCGCCGCGCGCATCGGCCTGCGAGTCGCCGACAAAAAAGACAGCCAGGAGATTTGCTTCGTGACGTCGGGCAAGCACGACGAGTTCGTCCGGGCTCGCCGCGATCTGGACCTGTCCGGCGACATCGTACTCACCGACGGCCGAGTGGTCGGAACACACCCTGGCATCGAACGGTTCACGATCGGTCAACGCAAAGGCCTGGGCGTGGCGATGGGCGAACCGTACTTCGTCGTGCGCATCGAGCCCGACACGCGACGCGTCGTGATCGGACGCCACGACGAACTGGCTCGAACCGAACTGACCGCCGACCGCGCCAATTGGCTCGTCGATCCTCCCGCCGCGCCTCGGCGAGGACTCGCCAAAATCCGCTACAACACCGCGCCGGTTCCGGCCACGTTCGCCGCCCTGCCCGATTCGAGAATCCACGTCCGCTTCGATGAACCGCGTTACGGCGTCGCCCCAGGCCAAGCCGTCGTCCTCTACGACCACGATCAAGTCCTCGGCGGCGGCTGGATCGAAGGCCCCTAGCGACGAACATCGGGGTCCCGTGTTGGGGCGGCCGGGGTCCGAGGACAGGTGTCCGGCGGCCGAGGACAGATGTTTGGTATCCGGTGTCCGACGGCCCGGGGGCTGAGGCCAGGTGTTCGGGGACAGAGGTTCGGGGACAGAGGTTCGGGGACAGAGGTTCGGGGCACTAGGGGCCCGGGACACCGCGAATTGTTCCGCCAACGCGTGGCCGCGATCCGCGGTTGGTCGCGTTCAGCTTCCCGTCGCCAACAACGCGGCGCGGGCGGCCACGGCCCGCTCGCGAGCGGCCGCCGGGGTGTCGGCCATAGCCGTCAAGTGGCCCATTTTGCGGCCCGGTCGTGGCGCTAATTTTCCATACAAATGCAGATTGACTTGGTCGAACGCCAACGCCGCGTCCCATCGCGGCGGCCCTGGCGACCAAACGTCGCCCAGCAGATTCGCCATCGCCGCCGGCGTGTGCTGACGGGGCGAGCCGAGCGGCAGTCCGCAAACACTCCGCACCTGCTGAGCAAACTGGCAAGTAACGCAGGCGTCAATGGTGTAATGTCCCGAATTGTGCGGTCGCGGAGCCAATTCATTGATCATCAACCGGCCATCGCGCCCGACGAACATTTCGACACACAACACACCGACCAATTCCAAACGCCGACACACCCCCAGGGCGATCTCCAGCGCCTCGGCCGCCAGCTTGGGATCGAGTGCCGCGGGCGATGTGGTGAGATCCAGGATATGGTTCCGATGCTCGTTCCACAGCGGACCGTAGGCGACGCTCTGGCCATCCAAGCCGCGGGCCACAATCACCGACACCTCGCACTCGAAGTCGATAAACGACTCCAGGATCGCCTCGGCGCCGGCGAACGCCGGACCGTGCTGCGCGACATCGGCGGGCGTGCGGAGTGTTTTTTGGCCCTTGCCGTCGTATCCCCAATCGGCGGTCTTCAGCACGGCGGGCAATCCGCGTGCCGCGACCGCTCGTTCCAAATCGCCTGGCGCTCGAACGGGCGAGAACGGCGTCACCGGAAACCCGGCATCACGCAGAAACGTCTTTTCCCGCAGTCGGTTTTGCGTGGTATGCAGCACATGGAAGCCGGGACGCACCGGCGCGTGCCGTTCAGCCGCCGCCGCCGTCTCCGCCGGCACGTTTTCGAATTCAAACGTGACGACCGACACACCGCGAGCGAACGAGGCCACCGCGTCCAGATCCAGGTAGTCCGCCCGCACCTCGACATCCGCCACCTGCCCTGTCGGCGTATCGCTATCGGGCGATAGCACGTGGACTCGATAGCCCATCCGCCGCGCCGCGATGGCGAACATCCGGCCAAGCTGTCCCGAGCCGAGCACACCGAGCGTCGCGCCGGGCAGGATCGGGTTTCGTACCGCAAACTCGCTCGACGGATGGCTCATAGCCGGGAATCCTCGAGCACACTGGCCGTTTGCCGCGCATGGAACGCTTCGAGCCGTTCGCGGAGCCAGGGGCGGGTCGTGGCCAGGATGCGAATCGCGAGCAACCCCGCGTTCTTCGCCCCCGCTTCGCCGATCGCCAACGTTCCAACCGGCACGCCGCCCGGCATTTGAACGATCGACAACAGGCTGTCGAGTCCGTTGAGAGCGCGGCTTTGCACGGGCACGCCGAGCACCGGCAGGACGGTTTGAGCGGCGATCATCCCGGGCAGATGAGCGGCTCCGCCGGCGCCGG
>CAIXSC010000771.1 GCA_903921945.1 uncultured Planctomycetaceae bacterium | reverse complement strand
CGGCACTTGCGGCGCCGATTTCCGAGCCGCAAGCCACGATCGGCACATGCGGCGCCGATTACCGGGCCGCAAGCTGAGATCGGCACGTGCGGCGCCGATTTCCGGGCCGCAAGCCACGATCGGCACTTGCGGCGCCGATTTCCGAGCCGCAAGCCACGATCGGCACATGCGGCGCCGATTACCGGGCCGCAAGCCACGATCGGCACTTGCGGCGCCGATTTGAGTTCCAGCCCTGCCGTCGCCTACGGCTCGGCGGTAAACGAGTTATCGCTAAACGAGTTATCGCTAAACGAGTTATCGCTAAACGAGTTATCGCTAAAGGAGTTAGCGCTAAAGGAGCTAGCGCTAAACGAGTTAGCAGTAAGCAAGAGCGGGCGTTCAACGTGGGCAAGCGGTATACCCGTCCGCGGCCGTTCGCTTCTAAGGCTCTAGGGGGCGGTGACGCCGAGTTCCTTGAGCTTGGCGGCGATGTCGCTGCCGTGGGAGGTGGTCTTCACGGCCTTGTCGATGTGGAGGATCTTTCCGTCCTTGCCAATGTAGAACGTCCAGCGGCGTGGGCGGACCTGTTTTTCGTCCGTGACTCCCAAGGCGTCGGACAGTTTGCGGGTCGGGTCGCTCAGAATCGGATAGTCCAGTCCGAGCGACTCGGCGAACTTCTTGTTCGTTTCCGCGTCGTCGCAACTGGCGGTGAAATAGGCGACGGGCAGCTTCTTCAGCGCGGCTCCGTTTTCCTTGAGCGATTTGCATTCGTTCGTGCAGCCGCCCGTGAACGCCTTCGGATACCAGGCGATCACAACGGCCTGCTTCCCGGCGAAGTCGGCCAGCTTGTGCGTCTTGCCATCGCTGCCGGGCAGTTCAAACGCCGGCGCCGCGTCACCGACCTTCACTTCAGCACGGGCGGGGACGGCAAGCATCACGACGGCGGCGGCGGCCGCGAGCCACTTCCACGAGCACTGGACCATGGGATTACCTCCGGAAAAAAACTCGCATGGGAAACGAAACACGCTGCGACTTGTCAACGCCAAACCACCGTAACACAGCCACGCGGCGCGGCGAAAGCCGGGTAGCCGTTTGACTCGCGGGCGGACAACCCGTAAAGTATCCGGTCGAGTCAACGGTCGCTGGGTCGCGGGTGTCCTGGCCGACCGGAGTTGACTTGGCGGTAAGCGGCCCTTGCGAGGAGGAGCTGTGAACCGGGTCAGGCCTTAACCGGAGCAGCCCTAAGCGGTGCAATCTTGTGTGAGGGCCGCTTTCCGCCAAGTTGACTTTCCGACGGGCAGCGAGTTATGGCGAGCGTATCAGGCACGGAACCGGGCGGGACGCATGAATACGTCGTCGTCGCACGGCGTTATCGGCCGCAGTCGTTTGCCGACTTGGTCGGCCAAGGCCAAGTTTCCCAGGCGTTGAGCAACGCCATTAACACCCATCGCGTGGGCCACGCGTACCTGTTCACTGGCGCTCGCGGGGTCGGAAAAACGTCGACCGCCCGCATCTTCGCCAAAGCCCTGAATTGCGTCGAAGGGCCAACGCCCACGCCGTGCAATGTCTGCGACATCTGCCAAGGAGTCGCCCAGGGCGGAGATGTCGATGTTCTGGAGATTGACGGCGCGAGCAACCGCGGCATCGAGGAAATCCGGCAGCTTCGGGCGAACATCAATGTCCGGCCCAGCCGCGCGCGATTTAAAATCTACATCATCGACGAAGTCCACATGCTGACGACGGCCGCCTTCAACGCGTTACTCAAGACGCTCGAAGAGCCGCCCGAACACGTCAAATTCATCTTCTGCACGACCGACCCCGAAAAAATTCCGATCACGGTCCTGTCACGCTGCCAACGCTTCGATTTTCCGCCAGTCGCCGCCGAATCGATCATCGACCGGCTGCGGCTGATCGTGAAATCCGAAGGGCTGGAAGCCGAGGAGGAAGCGTTGCGGCTCCTGGGCCGCCGCGCTGCCGGCTCGATGCGCGACAGCCAATCGCTCCTCGAACAACTGCTCTCGTTCACGACCGGCCGCATCACCGTGGAAGATGTCCATAAGATGCTCGGCACAGCCGGGGCCGGTCGGCTTGCCCAGTTGGCGACCCATTTGGTCAACCGCGATCCGGCGGCCGCGTTGGCCGAACTGGAAAGCGCGCTCCATCAGAGTATCGAAATTGGCCAACTGGCCGAGCAACTGCTCGGGTACTTCCGAGACATCATGGCTGTGGCGGTCGGGTGCGGCCTCGATCTGTTGCTGCACGCTGCGGAAGCCGACTACCCCGAGATCAAACGGCTCGGCGCCAAATTCGGCTTGGAAACCACGCTCGCCGCCGTCCAGGTGCTCGATCAGGCGGTGACGAAAATGCGTCACAGCTTCCACGCCCGCGTGCTGTTCGAGGTCGCGATCGTTCGCATCTGCAAGCTCGAAGACCTCGAAGAGCTCGCCCAACTGGCCGCGAACTTGCAGGCGGGCGGACCCTTGCCCGCGCCCCGCCCAGTCGAATCCCACTCGACGGGAACCGCCGCCACCGGTGTCGTTTCGGCTGGAACTGCTTCGATCAGCGCGCCCTCGGCAGGCTTACCCTCGGCAGGCCCGCCTTCGGCAGGCGCGGAAAAAAAAAAGGTTAGTGGACTAGAGGGCGGTGACGCGCCTCCGAGCGGTGAGCGGGCCACTGCGGGAGAGGCGGGACTTCCGGCCAGCGCCGTCGTTGCCAGCTACAACCGCGAATCGTCTCCGTCCGCGGTCGATGGCCATGGGGCTGGCAGTTTCACCGGCCATAGCTTCG
>CAIXSC010000770.1 GCA_903921945.1 uncultured Planctomycetaceae bacterium | reverse complement strand
GCTAGTTGCCAGTTGCCAGTTGCCAGTTGCCAGTTGCCAGTTGCCAGTTGCTGGTTGCTGGTTGCTGGTTGCTGGTTGCTAGTTGCTAGTTGCTAGTTGCCAGTTGCCAGTTGCTGGTTGCGGGTTGCGGGTGAACTGTGATTAGCTGCCAATGAAGAAAAGCATTCCGGGATGACTCGAACCTGTAACCGGTCACTCGGCGACGGTGATCCATGACCGATTTCAATGACATCTATTCTCTCCAATCGGGATTCGCCCTATGACCTCCGTGCATTGTTTGGTTCATTGGCGGCACGTCGTCGCCATCGCCAGTTGGACAGTCTTGATCGGAGAGGTCCTCCATGCAGCCAGCCCTGCAGCGGATAGGACGGCGGACAAGACGGCGGATTTCTTGCTCCGCGAGCATTTGGGGCGGGACTGGCGTCATGAGCGCGTCACATTTCCACTGGACGCTCGCTTGTTGCGCCGGGCGAAAGGCGGCGATGAACTGCTCGCGGCGGACGGCCGCTCCATTCCCTATCAGTGGATGCCAGCCGAAGGTGAAGCGGAGCCGCGGATCGCGTTCCAAGTCGACCTTCCGAGCTACGGCGAATTGCGATTGTCTTTCGCCAACCGACCAGCGCCGGCGATGACGAGCGACTTGCGCGTGGAAGAGACGCCAGCGGGCATCACGGTGGTCAACTCGCGAATCGGAGTACGACTGCGTCGGCAATTGGCCACGGGGGAAGGACCGATCGCCGGCGTGAGGCTCGACTCGGGACAGTGGACGGCCGGATCTCGGTTCATCGACAGCCGCTCGACCGTAAGCAAAAGCGAATTGACCGTCAAAGCGCGGGGCCCCGTGTGTGTGGTTGTGGAGAGCCGCCATCAGTTCGCGGATGGCGGCGAATGGCGGCTCGAGTTTCGCATCGAGAGTGGCGAACCGGTGATCGTTGTGAACGAGTACTTCGACATCCCGGGCGGTGGCCGGTTTTCCTTGCCGTTGGGAGGCGAGCAATTCCGTCCCACGCACATGTTCCATCGCAATGCGGATGTCACCAACATCGGAGTGATGTCCGACCCGATTGCCGGCTATCAATTGGAACCCTGGTTGCGATGGAGCAACCCACGGCATGGAACGTGGGTCGCGCTTCACAGTCCGCCACGCGCGGGAGACGCGCCGTCGACGCCGGACATGCTCGTGGCCGCGATGTTGAACCCCAGCTTGTGGGTCGATCCTCAGTGGAAGGGCAAAGCGGCTCAGCCAGCGCCCGCCGCGTTGGTCCAGGTGCGGGACGGCCTCGGCCACCTCGATTTCACGTTAGGCGGCGGTCGTCGCGCGTGGCTCCTTGGCGCGATTCGACAAGACGAAAGTGTCGCGCTGCTTGGAAAGGCGAACAAACGCGTCGCGCCGCCACCTCAACATTTAGTGCTCAAGCATGGCGACTTTCCACTCGATAAAGTCAAAGACTTTGTGCTTGATTGGACAGGCGATCACGACAACCATCCCCGCCTATATGTAAAAAAGTCCGACCTTTCGAACCTGCGCAGGCGGGTGCCTTCCAATCCGGCGGAATTGACGCGTTGGACGAGCCAACAGCCGATTGACAAGTATCTCCTTGACGGTCCAGTCCGCGAATACATCGCGACGGGCGACCGACGTCTTGGCGAATTGATGGCGAGGCGGGCCGAAGAATACCTTCGCGACACGGTCGATTGGTATCTTAAGCCCGACGAACGACTGTCGCCCGGCGCGGCGCCGCATATGCAAACGCTCATCCTGACTGTCGTGAATCTGATCGATCCGGTGCTCTCCAGCGAAGCGTTCAGCGACGAGCAACGGCGGCGAGCGTTGGCGAGGCTGGCATTTTTGGGCTACACCGTTTCGAGTCCAGACTATTGGTCGCCCGAGCGCGGGTATACCGGGTTCGCCAATATGACCTCGGTGGTGGCCATGTACCGGCTGGCGCTGGGCTGCCTGCTGCCCTCACATCCACGAGCCAAAGAGTGGGCCCGCTTGGGATTGGAGCAGTTGGAGTGGCAATTGAACGCGTGGTCCGATGAGGATGGCGGTTGGATCGAAGCGCCGCACTACGCGATGGTCAGCTTCGATCACTTGCTGGCGGGATTCACCATGGCCGCCAACGCGGGCTATTCGAATCGCCTTTTCGATCCACGCATGCGGAAGGTGCTCGAATGGTTCGCAGCCATATCAACGCCCCGCGACGCGAGAACGGGCGGTTGGCGCCATCAGCCACCGATTGGAAACACCTACCATGGCGAGCCCAATGGTGTCTACGGAATCGCGGCCGCCGTATGGAAAGACCGTGATCCGGATTTCGCCGGTCGTATGCAATGGATGTTTGAGCAACATGGTAAATATCCTGGATTAGGCAGTGGATGGAACTTCCCAACGATGCTGGGATATCGCTTTTTGATGAATGCGAGCGGTGTGGAGGCGCGTCCCACCAACTTCGGCAGCCGCTGGTTCCGCGAAACGGGTGTTGTGCTCAGAAACACCATGGACGAGCGGGAGACGTATCTTCATATGATCGCGGGCGGCAACCATGCCCACTACGACGCGGACTCGGGAGGTTTGTTGATTTACGGCAAAGGACGCGTCCTTTGCGATGATTGGGGGTACCTGGGACTGCATCCCGAAAAGTGGCATAGCATGGTTACAGGACCTAACGCATCGGGTGGCGACATCATGCGAGTCACCGCCTTCGCGCCCTCGGCGACGTTCGATTTTGTGGTCGGCGACAAAGGCGCATGGCAACGGCGAATTGGCTTTGTGAAAGACGCCGACCCGCTCGGACCGAGCTTTTTCGTGGTCCAGGATGGCTACGGCGAGACGGCTCCGGCGGAAGGCGACGCGATCTGGCGACTCTGGCTCACGACAGGAATCGTCGCCGGTGTCGGGAAACGGATGCCGAACGAAACAGATACGGTGCCGTCAACGCCTGAGGCGCCGACCGGCCGCCCGCGATCGGCGGCCGACGAACTGCTCGAGTCCTTGAAACCCGCCGTCAAGGCGTCCAACCAGAAGCCGACTCCGCGCGGTGTCGCTCTGCTCGCCCCCTACGGCGCTCGTCTGTCCGGTATGGAGGACGTCGACCTCGAGATTTATCTCCACGAACCCGCGAAGTTGTCGCTCGCGATGGAGACCGCCAAGCTACGCACATCCACCGGAAACTGGATGGGCAGTATTGAACCCGTGGAGAACTCGCAATCGGCGCTGACCGCCAAGGTTCGCGGGCCGGGGCGTGTCACCGCCTTGCTCTTCCCGCGGTTGAAAACAGAAGCGCTGCCCCGCGTGGATTGGTCGGCGGACGGCTCGGTCGTCGAAGTGCGCACCGCGGGCACAGTCGATTATCTGTTTCTCGCGCCGCGACTCGCGGCGGCCGACCGCTCGGTGGTAGTTCCCCGCAACGCGTCCCCCACCGCGCCCGACGCGGCTGCGTCCACTCTTTCCAACAGCGGCAAATCCTCCGCTCGGAGCGTGGAGCCTGAGGTCAAGTCGCCGGACGGTGTGGTGGCGTTTCAAGGAACGGCAGGCCATGTACGGGTTCGACAAAGGCAGGCCGTCATGACGCTCGGCGCGGAGGGCGTCATTCGGATCGCTGGCCAGGAATGGCGATCCTCGAAACCGGCTTCGCAAACCGTTACGATTGGCCCTTGAAACCCGCATGTTTATCGATTTTCCTTGGACCATCCAAAGTCGATACACGGCGGTTCGTGTGGAATGGACCAGCCGCGCTGTCTCCGACGGTACACTCGCGATCGGGAGTTTTCTGGATGCCACGATTTCACGGTAGTCTGCGACGCCCCTCCCCAGGAATCCAGCCAGTTTTTCACGTGGGTTTCGGCAAGTGGGCCGTCCTTTTGCGGTTGAGCGCGGCGTTCTTGCTTGTCGGCTCGCTTGCTTGGCCGGCCTTGGCGAACTGGCCTGGCGCCGATCGGGATCCCCACCCCTGTCTGTACGTCACCGCGAAAGACGTCGCGCGGATGCGGGCCGCGTTGACGCCCGCGGAACTCGACACGTTGGCGAAGAAATCCTTCCCCGAGTCTTTGGACGCTTTGGGAAATGTCGACGAGTTGGTGCTGGCGGCGCTCGTGGCTGGCAATGCCAACGCGGAAAAGGCGGTGGCCGTTATCGCTCAACAAGCATTCGATCGACTGCTGGCGGCCATGCCCGCGACAATCGAGAAAGGAGTTGGCCCGCATGCCTATGCGCGGCAAGCCGGCTTGGCGGCAAGCCTCGCGGATGCAGCATTGGCGAATAAAGCTCTGCCGGTCGAGCAACGCGCGAAGCTGTGGCAATCCATTGAGCGAGTTAACGTCTTGCTGCACGACGCGAACTACTGGAATCCCAAAATCGGCAAATGCAGTCTCAACCCGAACATGGCCACGTCGGCGAATGGGTACCGCGTCACTTTCGCCGCCTTGATTCCATCGCATCCGAAAGCCCGCGGCTGGTTCGACGCGGGGTTGTCGGGACTGAAGCAAGAAGTTTCGGATTGGGTCGATCCGAATGGCGGGATGATCGAATGTCCGCACTATTCCATGGTGATTCTGGATCAGTGGATTGCCGCGTTCGTTATCGCTCGCAACGCCAACGCGCCCGACAATGGCCATTTGTTCCATCCCAATCTGCGAAAGGCGATCGAGTGGTTTGGGAACATTTCGACACCCCGGGACGCGAAGTGCCAAAACTTCCGCCGCTTGCCTTCGTTGGGCCACACATATGCCAACGAGCGAACCAACATGTTCGGCACGATGGCCGCGTTGTGGCGGGAGCGTGATGCCGGCTTCGCGGCCGAAATGGCGTGGATGCATCGCGAGCAAGGCGAGTTCACCGAGCCTGGCATTTTGAGCTACTATCCGGGCTTGATGGGCTATCGGCGGTTCTTTTCGCCAGCGGACGTGGCGCCGCGAGCGCCGCGGTGGAAAAGCATGGTCTACCCGGAAACGGGTGTGCTGCTTCGCAATACCAGTGGCTCCGAGCGGGAAACCGTGCTGCATGTGATCGCTGGCCGGAATCACTCGCACTACTTCAACGATTCCGGAAGCATCACGGTGTGGGGAAAGGGCAGGGAGCTCTGCACCGAAGACGACTATCAGAATCGCCGCAATCCGGATTCACGGGCCGCGCACAGCATGCCGGATAAGCCGGCGACATTCAACGAAGAGCGGGTGATGGCGGTTCGCGAATTCCTGGCGGGCGAGCAGCTGGATTATTTCCGAGGCACGCGGCGGGGCTGGCAACGGCAAATCGCGTTCGCGAAAGACGCCGATCCGCTCGGCCCCAATTACTTTGTCGTCGCCGACACGCTGGATGCGAAATCCGCGCCGACGATTTGGCGATTGTTTCTGGGCGGCAAGATCGAATCCGCGCCAAACGGGGTCACGCTTCGCGGGCCCGAAGACGTCGACATGGACGTCGTTTTCACTCGGCCGGCTGGGGCGAAGCCAACAATCCACGGCGATCACATCCAACTTGCCGTTCCCAGCCCGGGCACAGTGACGGTCGTGTTGTATCCGCGTTTGAAAACCGAGCCGCCGCCGTCGATCGCGGCACTCGCCGATGGTCGCGGCGTATTGGTTCGCACGAACGTTGGGAGTGACGCCGTGTTCTTGAATCCAGAAGCGTTCACCCACCAAGGCGATGGCTGGACCTTTGAAGGCCGAGCGGGCCTGGTCCGCACACGCGGCGGACAACGAAGCGAATCACGAGTTGGTCCCTGCGACGTCGCTCCAGGTTGGCCCGGCGGCGACCGCGAACTGCGTTCGATCCCTTGGGAAGGTCCACAGTTTCCGGTCTTTCCAGACGAATAGGCCTGACCAGCGAACCATCAAGACATCGCTCCGCGGAGCCCTAACCAACGGGCGACCGCGGGAATGCGTGCCAGCACAAGCAGCTCCAGGCCCAGGACCGCCAGCAAGGATATGCCAAACAGCGGCAAGTAAACCGCCAGCGCGGCAACAGCCAACGCCAGCCCCCAAGAAAAACGAGCGGGAAGGTTCGGCGTTGGCGCTCCCAGCGAGCCCGGCAGGCGGCGGCGCCACCACAACACCGCGCCACTGCCGGATAAGAGGACCAATCCAACAGCGGTGGCCAGCCCCAACACTTGGTTTGGCCAACCAAACAACTGACCTTCGTGCAGTGCTATTCCGACCGCCACGATTTGGTCGACCCAGTGTCGGTCGCGAAATCCCTCGCGTGTGAGCGTTCGGCCGGTGATTCCATCGATCGTCAAGTTTTCGCGCCGCGGCCGGTTCGCGGTCATCGACTTGACGCTCCAAGCGAGCGACGCGGCGTGGGCCGGCGGTGTGACCACGACCGGTGTCTCAAGCCCAGCCCGCGATGCGACGGCCACGACCGTGTCGAGCGCCGCCAACTCGGCCAGTGTCAGCTCACGGGCGGCGGCACCACGACCGCGTCCACGTTCATGGCTTGCTTCCCCGCTGTTGCCCTTGCTCGCGTGGACGGTCGGCTTGTCGCGCGACTGTTCGCGATCGATGCTTCGTGGCCCGCGATGCCCCGCGTGCTCGCTGGCCGATTCCCGCCCGGTGCTCCAATCTTGTTTGGCCACCGCTGTGCCGGTGACGCGTCGCGCTGCTTTGAAATACTCGCCCCAGAACTTCGACCAGGGCAGACCGGAAAGCAGGAGGACGAGCGTGAACGCGGAAACCCATACTCCCGTGACACTGTGGAGATCGCGCCACACGACGCGGCCGCCGGCATTCAGTCGAGGGTACAGGATTCCCCCCATCCCGGAACTCTGACGTGGCCACCATAAAACGAGTCCGGTAAGCACCATGACGATCGTCCATGACGCGGCCAATTCCACGAGGTACGAACCACGTTCGCCCAGCCAAAGTTCGCCATGCAAGCGGAAAACGGCGCGCATCGGCCGTTCGTCTTCCAGCACAGCGCCGAGCACCTTGAGTGTTTTCGGATGCACATACATGCGATGCGCTTCGCCTTGGTCTCGAACCACAATCCGCGGCGACGCGAATGGCCCGGGAGCCAACTCATAGGACTGGAATTTGGCGCCGGGCCGCGATCGTAGCGCGGCTGCGACCTGGGCGGCTGGAGGCTGTGGTTCGCCGGTGAATTCGAGCTGGTCGTAGGGGCGGTCGAGCCACGCTTCAATCTGTGGCCTAAATAGATAAACGCTGCCACTCAACGCGAGCACGACGACAAATGGAAAACAGAACAGTCCCGCGTAAAAATGCCAGCGCCACACCGCGCGGTAATCGGGCCAAGCCTTGTCCGTCGAACTCATGGTACGGGCATCCTGGAAATCGAGCGTCGGAAAGCGGAGGGAGCGGAGAATGAAAGACGCTCCCCGCGCCAGGACAGGCCTGGCGCGGGGAGTTCGGCGCCGTTTGCCGGAGTGAGAGCACGGCAAACGGCCCGGAGGCTTGTCAGTTTCCAGCGAGAACTTCGCCGCCACTGGCGCTGTGCATCGCTTGGCACAATGCTGGAGTCATGGTGTTGGCGAGCAGGCGCACAGCGCCGTCGCCCGTCATCACCATCGCGCCACCCGGGTGGTAGCTACGAGGCGCGAAGAAGCCGGTGAAATGAATCACCACATCAGGAATCCGGCTGTTCGGCGGCAGGTAGCCGTTCGTCAGAGTGCTAATCGCGCCCGAATGGGCCCAGGAAGTGCCGCGGCCACGCAGCGCCGCGCTGGCGGCCCCTCGCCACGTGTCTTTCATGGGCCAGATGGTCGCCAAGTTGGGGTTGGCGATCGCCCCCTGAGGTCCATTTACCCAACCACCACCCGCCGCCGACAGACCCTGGAAAGCCAGCAAACCGCTATTCACCCCTGACGAGCCGTTGAGAGTGGCTTGGTAGGGAAACTTCGGCAATTGCCCGGCCGGCAACGTGAAGTCGGGCCCGACACTGCGTACGGTCTCGCTCATGAATACCGTATTGGACGCACCATCCAGCATGTCGGCGAATCGCAGCCCGAAGTTCTCGTACACCACGCCGTCGGTGCGCCAGCGCAGGTCGTAGTTGGCGCCTGTGCCGCTGCCAAAACTGACCATGTAGTTCAGCCCCGCGTAGTTTGCTCCGCCCGCTCCGACATTCATCACAGGAGCCGGATCGCTCGGACAGATCGCGATCGGAATCCGGACCGCGAAGGTGGCCGCGAACTGCGGATTCGGCACCAGCGCGTTGAACGGACCCGTGAACGCCGGCTGCGCGAAGTCCAACTGATTCTGCAGGTTGATCTGTTCCACAAACGGCAACAGCCGAGCCTGCGGCGAAAAGCCCTGCGTGTTGGGCAGGTAGTTCTGCGCGTTCACCATCGGAAACGATTGGTGGACGTCGTGATAGTTGTGCAGGGCCAAGCCCCATTGACGCAGTTGATTGGAACACTGCGCACGCCGCGCCGCCTCACGCGCGGCTTGGACCGCGGGCAGTAAAAGCGCCACTAATATGCCGATGATGGCAATCACCACCAACAGCTCGACCAACGTAAAACCGCTCGCTCGCCGCGTGCCGCGGGAGCTTTCCTGTAAAGCCATGAGATCGAGTTCCCCAAAACATCCGAGTTGGAATCGACGCCAACGATGGAGGACGTTCAGGAACCGAACAGGCGATCAAGGGCCACTGTTACCGGTGGCAACAGCGGTTCCTCAATCGGCAGCGCGAACTCGAACGTCCTAGATGACGTCGAGTCGCGGAGGAGGAACAGGGGGTAACGCATAGATTGTTGGCAAGGCTACGGCGGGACTTTCGACCCAACCGACGCAGGTCAACGCGGGGCTCAGGGCGACACAGTTGCCGCCAACCCTAGGGTCCTGGTTTCGAATCAGTCCCGGAATGCTTCCGCTGCTTCCACAACCACAACCATCCATAGCGAACGACTGCCGCCGCCCACCCTCGGAATGCGGCGGTGTGGGTTTTTCCTGGGAGCTTGACGCGCCAGTCGTGCCAGTACTGCCAAGACTGCCAGAAGTGCCAGAGTTATCGCCGACCAGCCACGCCTGAGTCGCCCCAGACGCGGGCAACGATCGCGGCGTGAGCCGTTTGGAACAACAGGGGGCCGTCTTCTTCGAGGCGCTATTTCGCACCGTAGGACGCCCAGACTCGCAGGTCGCCGCGTCGAGGGCGGCGTTGCGGGCGGCGTCGCGGGCCGTTTTGCAGACAGCGTCGCGGGCCGTGTCGCAGGCCGTGTCGCGGGCCGTATCCAGCGTCAGGACCCGCTTGGAAGTCGAACAGCATTGGGAACGTACTGGCGAGTCGCTCCGCTGGAAACTGGCGGGCTGTCGACAACAACATTGGCCAGCACGCTTGCGGGCCGGATCACAACGGCATTCCACACCTTGCGTCGCGGCTCCGCTCCAGCCCATTTGCTGGGGAACCCCGACCGAGACAATGGCGAACCAGCACAACGAGGCGACTGCGAACGTCTGCTTCACGAAACCGCATCGGCCGCTCCAGCGTCTTGGAGCGACTCGTTTCGAGCGCGGAGTCGAGGTTCGCCGTGCCATGGGAGGGGCGGTTGCGTGGAAAGATCAATCGATGGGGCGAATTGTAATCGCGCCCCGCTCTCGCGGCAATCGGCTCTAAACGCCACAAGGTCGCCAACATCGGTAAAAGTTCACATCCGTCGCAGTCACCTACCGCCGCGGTGAAAGCGTGTGAGACCGAATCGTTTGGGAAACAGGGATGCCACGGACGGGTACGCCTCAGGTGGGATTTCGCGGTGGGCCCTGCGAAGGAACGTACCGCTCCGGGGAAGATGAGGCGGTAGGGAATCAGCCTCCTTCAGGCTTGGTCGGCCAACGATCGACGGACGAGTCGTTGTCGTAGCCTCTGTTTTGTGCCACTCATGCCGGGTCACGAAGGCGAGCGTGATATCGGGTGCGCAGCCAAACACCGTGGGTGCGCAACGACTCGCGATGATTGCCGCACGTCTCAATCTTCCTTCACGTCCACGCCGCTCATTTGCCGCAACCGCATCTTTTTCGCGAGCGTCATGATCCGCCGCGCGGCGATGTCGGGGGCGACGCCGCGCTGGTGGATGTTCGAGACGAGATTGCGTCGGGCGTCCGTGTCGCCAGGCCGCGGGCGGTAGGCCATGTACGCGGACAGGCTTTGCGCAGTGGCCAAGCCAGGGCGCTCGCCGATCAGCAGAACGACGATCTCGGGACGCAAGATGCGGCCGATGTCGTTCAATAGACCGACACGCCCCCGATGGATGAAAAACGGACGGCCAACCTTCCAGCCCTCGTCCCGCGCTTCCGCGACCAGCAGTGGCAAAAGTGTCGGCGTTTGCGTGGCGATTGCGGTCGCCGACAATCCGTCACTCAACACAATCTGGAGATCGATATCCGTCGGACAATTCGCGGCGATCTCCCGGCAAGCGTCCTCCCCGAGCCGCCGGCCTAAATCGGGGCGACGCAAAAACTCTTCCTTCGTCGCCGCGAGGCTGCTGACGGCGAACAATTGCCAGGTGTCGAGAAATGTGCGGCCCAGGTCCCGTTCCAGGTCCACTTCCGCCCAAACCGCATCAACGGCCGCGGCATGATCGCGACGCAGTTCTAGCTGCGTCGCCGTTCGATAAGCCGGCCCCGCGCGGCCTACTAGGATTCTGGCCGGCGTCCGCTGGCGAATCCATTCGCTTAATTCCGGCGAGACTTGGTCACCCGAGGCAAGACCAGCGGGGACCGTGTCGGCGCGACAGAGTTGCTTCCCGTCCTCTGCAGTCGGTTGCTCCGCTGTCACTGCGACGACTCCCTCGCCGCGATCTCGTCCGCGACGTGCGGCTGTCGGACAGCCGACTCGGCCATAAAGATCTCGTGTTCGCGCTGTCTCGATAGAAGTCCCTGCGGCGGACCAGGAAACGTGTGACGGGCGCGAGCCAACCACCCCACCGCCAACAAGAGGCAACTTCCACCCACCACCACCACCGCCTTCTCATTCGGCGGCTGCATGCCGATGGCGATCAACCCGCAACATCCCAACACGCTGAGCGCAGCCAGCGGCTTGAACCAGGCACCCAAATGCCAAGGCCCGTACGTGGTCCAGTTGCGACCATGTGCCAGCAAACCCAATGCTGTGGGCAAAACGTACGAAACATAAAGGAAAATTGTGCAGACGGCAGTGATGGTTGAGTACACCGGTGTGTAGAGCGTGAACAGGATCGAGGCGGCGGCGACACCCCAGATCGCCACATCCGGCGTGCGATAACGCGGACAGACTCGGCGCACCCATGACGATAACGGCAGTCCGCCGTCACGCGCGAACGCGTACGCCATCCGCGAAGCCGATGTCACCGTCGCCAATCCGCACAGATACTGGGCGACCGCGATTCCGCCGCAAATCAAGAGACCCACCGGTCCCGGCAGCACGGCTCGCAGAATCCAAAGCACCATGTTATCGCCCTGCCGCGCGGCATCGTCGGCTTGCGGAATCGCGAGCACCAGGGCGATGAGCATGATCCAGCCGGCAACCCCGGAAACCAAGACCGACCGAACAATGCCCCGCGGGACATTGTGCGACGCGTTGATCGTTTCCTCTGAAACGTGCGCGGACGCGTCAAAGCCGGTGATCGTATAGGCGGGCAGCAAAAAGCCCATGGCGAACAAGGCTGCCAAAGACGTACTCGCGGGCCAGATCGGCGCGTTCTCGGGAAGGCCGCTGTAATTCGTGAAAGTCACCAATCGCATCGGCTCCCAGGACGGCGCCCAGACCAAAAGCGCGACGGTGAGCAGTCCAGCGACAACCAGAATCCAGTAACCACTGAAATCGGTCAGCTTCGACGTGAGCCGGATTCCCAAATGATTGAAGATGGCCTGGCTGACAGTAATGGCGACGACACAGATCGCTTGAGCCCACGGATCGGCGGCCCACTGCGGCGCGAAGGCGCGAGCGGTGAACTGAAACGTCCCGACGTTGATGGCGGCCAGCACCGTCACCAGCCCGGCCAAATTGAACCAAGCCGTCGCCCAGCCCCAACCACGACCGCCGAGGATCGCCGCCCAATGGTAGAGTCCGCCCGCCGTGGGAAAAGCCGATGCGACCTGCCCCATCGTCATCGCGACCATCAGCGAGAACACGCACACCAACGGCCACCCAATTCCGATCGCCGCGCCTCCGACCCCGCAGTAGCCCAAATGAAACGAGGTGATGCCCCCGGAGAGGATGCAGATGATCGACATCGAGATCGCCAGATTCGAAAATCCCCCCATTCGCCGCGCCAGTTCCTGGGCGTAACCCAGATGGTGCAACGTGCGGATATCCTCGGCGATCGCCGCGGAAGAATCATCGGGTTGGGACATGAGCGGAAGCCAGCAGGCGTTGTCGGGCGGCATGCGTATGGTCGGGCATCGCGAGTTGGCCTTCGCGGAAAATCCCAACCCGTTCCAGCCAACGGCCGAATTCAGGAGCGGGCCGCAGGCCGAACAACTTGCGCACCGTCGACGCGTCATGATAACTGGTCGACTGGTAATTCAGCATCACGTCATCGGCGCATGGCACACCCATGAAGTAATTGCAGCCAGCGGCTGCCAGCAGCATCAGTAGGTTGTCCGCCGAGTTCTGATCGGCGACCGCGTGATTGGTGTAGCAAACGTCGCACCCCATCGGCAGTCCAAGCAGCTTCCCCATGAAGTGGTCTTCCAGGCCGGCGCGGGTGATTTGGCGTTCGTCGTACAAGTATTTCGGGCCAATGAAGCCGACAACGGAATTGACCAGGAACGGGTCGAAGGCCCGGGCCACACCGTACGCACGGGCTTCGAGTGTCAATTGGTCGACGCCGTGATGCGAGTCCGCGGAAAGCGCGCTCCCCTGCCCCGTTTCGAAGTACATGACTTGGCGCCCAATCCAATTCGCCTCCGGCCGTTTGTCATGCTGTTCCAGCACCCGCTCGCGACCTTCGCCCAAGAGCGCCAACGAAATGCCAAAACTGCGGTTCGCCGCTTCGGTGCCGGCGATCGACTGGAATAACAAATCGACTGGCACACCACGCTCGACGCAGGCCAACTGCGTGGTGATGTGCGCCAGGCAACAAGCCTGGGTCGGGATCTCCAGATGCGTGATCAACTCGTCGAGCCCACGGAGCACGGCCGCGACCGCGTCGATCGATTCGGCCGCCGGATTCACGCCGATCACGGCGTCGCCACAACCGAGCAGCAGACCGTCGATGGTCGACAACAGAATGCCGCCAAGGTCGTCCGTCGGATGATTCGGTTGCACACGGATTCCAAGGACGCCGGCCTCGCCCAACGTGTTCCTGCACCGCGTAACGTTGCGAATTTTACTCGCCGCCAGCACGAGGTCCTTGTTGCCCATCAGTTTCGCGACCGCCGCCACCATCTCCGGTGTTAAAGCCGACGCCAGGGAACGCAAGTCTGTCTCGCATGAAGCATCGTCCAACAGGTAATCGCGGAGTTGCCCAACGGTCCAACTACGCATCGGCGTGAAGCCATGGAGGTCATGGCTCTCGACAATCAGCCGGCTGACTTCGTCCTCGTCGGGGTCGATCACCGGCTGACGGGCGATCTCGCCAAGCGTCACGTCGGCCAACGCACACTTGGCGGCCACTCGGCGCCGCTCCGAATCGGCCGCCACCCCCGCCAACTGATCGCCCGACTTCACTTCGTTGGCGTTGGCAAGCAATATCTTGAGGTCGGCGAACCGAAAACGTTCGCCGCCGAATGTGTATTGGTAGGTCACTTGCGGAGCCTAAAAGACCGGCAGGTATCGCGTTTCAAGTCGGGCACTTCGGCAACGGGCACTTGGGCAACGGGCACTTGGGCAACGGGCACTTGGGCAAGGGGCACTTGGGCAACGGCAAGTGTATCCGCTGTGCGCGACGCGCGGTGTCGCACCGGGAAACGGGCAGGCCGATTCCGCGATTCAGGCACCTGCGAGTTCCCCGGCAGCACGACTGTTGGCGGTTGTAGTTCCCACGAAGGCGAAAGGCAATCGCCGCCACGGTTGTCCAATTCAGGCATCTTGCGTGCCCGAACTCACTCGAACGCTTCACGACTCACAGGACACGAAAAGCCAACGGTCCTGCTATCGCCGCACTGGGCCCACTGACGCCGCTCAACCGACGTCAAAACGCGGCGACCTTCGTCCGCCGGGAAAGCCATTCCTTCAGCTTCTTGGGCCCCGTCTCCCACAGAAGATCGAGACATCGCCGCGACATTCCGTCGAATCGCTATACTCGGCAAATCAGGGCGAACATTGCCGGCGAGTGCGTCGCAATTGGCCGTCCTTCGCCGTCCGCGTTGTCGCAGCTTCGCTCTGTCCAGGGCGAGTTGCGGATGCGTGGCGGTTCCGCGTCCCGGAAGCTCGACCTCAGGAGAAACTCGACGATGCGACACCTTTCGTTTTCCCTTTTTTCAGGGATAGCCCGTCGGTACGCCCATGGCGTTGCCGCCGCAATCGGAACCTCGGCAATGTCCGCGGCAAGCCTGATTGCCATGGCCAACCTTACCTTGGCCCAGGAACCGAAGCCGATCGCCAAACATGACCGATGGGTAACTTCGCTAACGTTCACCGCCGACAATGCGAGGTTGGTGACCGCCGGTGGCGAAAGCCTGCAGTACCGGCCCGGTGATTTGAAAGTCTGGGACGTCAAAACGGGCGAACTGCTGACCAATGTGGAAGGCGCGCCGAGCAACCAGTGGTCGGTGGCACTGCTTCCCGACGCAACACGGGCGGTGACTAGCGGCTACGACGGCAAAGTGACGGTATGGAGCCTCGCGGACAAGAAGCCGCTCGCTTCGATGGAAAAACGGAAGGGCTGGTGCCGCTCGATCGCTGTGTCGTCCGACGGCAAGACCATTGCGTCGGCCGGTGAGGATGGCCAAGTCACCCTCTGGGCGGTCGAGACCGGCATGGAGACCAAAACGTTCAAAGCCCATGAAGCGGCCGTATACGATCTCGCGTTCTCACCCGATGGCGCCACACTCGCCACCACCTCCACCGACAAAACCGCGAAGCTGTGGGATTGGAATGCGGGCACCGAGAAGGCAAAGCTGGAAGGCCATGGAGACGCTGTCTGGGCTGTCGCGTATTCCAAAGACGGCAACCAGATCGCCACCTGCGGCGCCGATCGCAAGATCAAGGTCTGGGATGCAGCCGGCAAAGAAACCGCGACACTCGAAGGACACCGCGATTGGGTCAGCGATGTCGCCTTCTCTCCCGATGGCGCCAAACTCGCCTCCGTCAGCCATGATCGCTCGCTCAAAGTCTGGGACTTGAAGGAGAAGAAGGAGCTCGCCAACGTCGGACTCTTCAAGAGCACCGCCTGGGCCGTTGCCTTTTCGCCCGACGGCAGACTGCTGGCCGTCGGCACGCACAAAGACTCGCCCCGCATCTACGACTCCAATACGCTCGCCGAACTATTTGGCCGAACCACCGAAAAACCGGCCGAAAAACCGGCTGAAAAACCGGCTGAAAAACCGGCCGAAAAACCGGCTGAGAAGCCAGCTGAAAAACCAGCTGAGAAACCGGCCGAGAAACCAGCCGAGAAACCGACCGAAAAACCAGCTGAGAAACCGGCCGAAAAGCCAGCCGAAAAACCGGCTGAGAAGCCAACGGAGAAACCTGCCGACAAGACAGACAAGCCGGCGGCAAAGTAGCGGTTAAGCCGTTGCCGCACTTGACCAAGCTCAGCGAGCGACCTCTCGCTGAGCGATCTCTTTCAGCGTCACGCTTTCGTGGACTGGCGACGAGACGTCATTTCAGATCGAAATGGATTTGGTTGGCATC
>CAIXSC010000769.1 GCA_903921945.1 uncultured Planctomycetaceae bacterium | reverse complement strand
CCCGACCACTTTCACGCCGCGCTTGTGCAACTCGGCATTGCGATCGGCGAACCATTGGCCGCATTCGGCCAGCCCGCGCACCGGAAAATGAGACGGATAGCCGTTGTAGGCGGCCGTGTGCGAAAGGCTCCAAAAGTGGGCGCCGTAAAAACCCAACTGCGCGATGTCGGGCTGAGCCGCCTCGATGAACGGCAGATACGCGGGGTCGTGGTACGCGTCCCAATGCGCGACCATCTTGGTAAACTCGAATCGTGGCCGCGAAGAGGCCGCGTTTACGGAAGAGGCGGGGGCCGCGCCCTCGGTCGCGGCTTTCGCCGCCAAGCCCTGCGCGAGACAGCTTGCTTTCCAAACTGAAACAACGCCCAGAACAAACGAGACAACTCCGACGGCGATCGACAAGCGGCTGGCTCGGAGCCGCCTACAAGAAGCATCAAGTTCACAGCGGTTCATGAACGGGATTCCTGGAAGCAAGGCAGTTTTGGATTACGGCGATTTGTGGATCAAGGCAATCGCGTAGGAAGCGATTGCGTACTGGGTGATTACGGGGCATGGCGTATTCCAAGGCCGCACTATGGTACGCGATTCGATCGAGGTCGAAACCGGCGGGGGCCTATTCCAAGATCAAGCGTCGCACCGGTCGATCCGGGGCGGGCGCGAAGAGTCCGGAGGCGGTCGAAGCTCCGGGAATTGCAGTGGCCGGGAGGCTGCCCGCACCGCCGCTCGCCAGCGTGCCGGTCGAACCGTTTGGAGATCCGCCGATCGGGCCGGCAGTCGCGCCGCTTACGAGCCTGTTGGGCGAGGCGGCGGTGCGCCGCGCCTTGATTCGAACGTAAGGAGCGGTGAAGCGGCTGCGGTGGCCGAAGTCGCCGGGCGCGGCGTCGGGGACCGCATGAAACGGCTCAATCAGGTCTTCGATCACAAACCCCGAGCGGCACATGAGGCCGATCAGTTCCTCCCATCGATGCAGGTACTCCAGCGTGCCCGCTTCGCGATGGCGGCTGCCGTGGACCGGCGGCAGCGGCCCGGACCGGTAATAGGGCTCGACCAATTCATAGCCCCGCGCTCCCGACACAATGTCCGCCTGCAAGCTGGTCGGCTGCTTGTGTTGGCTTATGTACAGCCCGCCCGCCCGCAGCACCCGCGCCACTTCGCGGTAGACGGGCCCGATTCGCGGCAGGTAACAGGTGCTGACCGGATGGATTACCAAATCGAATTCGGCGTCGCCCAGTATGGGCAGCGAGTCCATCGACGCTTGAACGGTTCGAATCTCCAAACCGCGTTCGGTCGCCACCTGCCGATCCAGTTCCAACATCGCGGCGCTGATATCGACCACGGTGACCCGGCCGCCCGCCGCCGCGTAAAGGGCGCTCTGACGGCCGCCTCCCGCCGCCAAACACAGCACGCGTTGGCCTCGAATGTCGCCGTTCAACCACCCCACCGCGTCCACCACGGCGAGCGGATTCGCGAAATCCTCGTCGCGCGCCGGCCGCGTGAACCCCTGGCGAGCCTTGACCATGTCGTCCCACGCTCGCCGGTTGTGGTCCCGTACCGCCGCCCCGCTTTCCTCGTGGATTGTCGAACGTTCATCGTGGGACATGCGCGATTCCACTGATGGGCCGAATTAGCGGTGCGGCGCAATCCGCCCGGCAGGCATCGAAATCGGGTCGGAGGCCATCCCGTTATCGACGCGGTAACGGTCCGCGACTCGCATCAAGAGTTCGACGAGCAGCAAGTCGGCTCGATTATGCACATGCCGGCCGCCACGGCCATTAAGTCCGTCGAGTACGAGCGAGACGGCACGCAAGTGCATCGCGAACACGGCGCCGGCGGTCGGCCGATGAGCGGCCAGGCGAACGGCCCAATCCTCGAGCGTTGGACCGAGATGGCCGGAACCCATCACCACGTACGCGCGCAGCAGTTCGACGTAGTCGCCACGCATCGACCACGGTATCGCTTCGCCTTCGGTCCGGTGATTTGAACCGCCTGCCGCCTCCACCCCTTGTTTGCTGGCCAACAACCGCTGTTGTTCAAGCAGACGAAGCGCCTCGTCCTCCTCCCAGGAATCGCGTTGTCGACGAGCGATCCGCAATTGCTCGTTTTCGCGGAGCAACAGCCGCCGTTCCCGAGCGCGGGCAATCTGCCAGAGCAGCGTGCGAGTGGCGGTGGTGCGCAGACACAAGTAAGCGTCAGCGCCCGCTTCGTAGCACAGCCCGGCGATCTCCTGGTCGGCGGCCATGCCTAGCACAATGATCGGTTGCGTGTCGCTCGACGCCGTATGGATCGCGTCGAGCACGGCGGGCGCGTCCAGTTCGACCGCGTCGTGGGCGACGAGCACGATGTCGTAGGCGCGTTCACGAAGGTGAGCGAGACCGGCTGGCAAGCCGATCGCCTCCTGCAACCGAACCTCGGTGGCGCTGTCGTTGGCGATCGCTTCGGCCAGCGATTGGCCCAGCCGGCTGGAACCGGTGATCAACAGCGCATCGACCAAAGCCGGCATTTCGCCCCAGGGAGTGGCGGGAAACTTGCCCGCGGAAAAATCGGCGGCTGACTCCATCCAGCATCTCCTATCCGATCGTTCAGAGAACGGGCTGCCAATTCGCCGAGCGAGCTGGGACCACTCCGTCGGAGGCCCCATTGTAAGCAAGTCAGCCAGCCCGTCGAGCCGTCGCCTGCGGCACGGAGATAACCGCACGAGTCGGTCATCGTTTTAGCGGAGCGCCGTTAGCCGCCCGGTCGTCGTGTAGTGGAACGCCGTCAGCCGCCCGGCCCGATTGCAAGCGGCGTGCCGTCAGCCGCCCGGCACGCGAGCCGCTCGACGTGAACATCGAACCGATCCCCCGACCCAATCGCCGTATGCGGTGGCGTTGCGCGTTGCCGCCATTCGGCGGGGCGGCTGACGCCGCGCCGCGAAACAATGGCAACCATCGGCGCCCATCTAGCCTCTACGGCCTAGCGCGGCGGGGAGCTTGCCGTCCGCCTTATCCTGCTCGCGCTTGATCTCGGCGACGCGTTTTTCGACGCGAATCTTTTGCAGGCTGGCTCCGAGCGACGGCTGAGCCGCCTCGTACCAGTGCCGGGCGCGGATCCGAGCACTGGCTCGCTCGGTGTCGACGCTGAGCTTTTCCGCTAAGTCCCACCAGTGATCGCCGACCGCGACCAAAGCCTCGGCTTCCGTGGGCTGCGCGAGGTCGGCTGCGGCGAGCTTTCGGAGTTCCGCGTTATCGCCGCGGGCGACCATCGGGAGGCCACGATCCCAATCCCGTTTAATCAGCAGGTAATAACGGCCAACGGCCGCATTCGCCGCCGGGTCCTCCGGAGCCCGCACCAGCGTATGCACGTGGTCGGTGATCCGTTGATAGGCGATTCGAGTCTCCCGCAGATCGTTTTCGCGGAGATTCATTTGATACTCGCGTTCCGCGCTGCGACCGCGGCGAGCGGCGTTCATGGCGATTTTGTAGAGCGACTGGGCCGCTTTGAAATCGTCCAGTTGGAGCGCCTCGTCGCCAAGTTGGAGGCTGTTGTCGTAGAGCGGCGCGAGCTCGGTTTCTGCTGCCAGATTGACCACGGCCTGTTCGAGCGCTTTCAGCTTCATGCTGAGGATATCGACACGGTATTCGCGGCCGAGCCGATCGCAGGCGTCGATCGCGACCGTCACGTCGCCCGCTTTGGCCGCGATATCGCGGGCCGCACGCAGCAACACGAAGCGGCCGGCCGAGTCCGCCTCGATGCGTTCGACATCCTCGATCAGCTTCTTGGCGAAGTCGCGTTTGTCCTTGTCAAGTTTCGCGTTCTTGAATTCCTGGCTGTACAAATCCCGCACGATCGTCGACGCCTGTTCGAGCTGCTCTTCGGAAGGCGGCTCGCGGCGGATGTCGACCCCGGAATCACCGCCCCCCGGCCCTGGCCTCTTATCGCTCAGCTTGGCTGTCGCCGTCATCGGCCGAGTGCCGGAAACGTCCGGTTGCCCATCCACCATCGCCTTCCCGCCGGATGCCGCAGCGGCGCTCACAGCGTCCTTGGCATTCGCGACACCACTAGATCCGACGAGCTTGTCTTCCCACGCCGGCTGGCCATACGAGCGGCCGGGGGGCTCTCCGCCGGCAATCGTGAAAAGCCCGGGAATCAAGTTTGCGGGCGCTGACCGCGGCCACAGCGACACCGAGCCGTCGGCCCAACCCAAAAGGAATCCATCCGCGTGCAGCTTTTCGAGTCCGTGGAGTGGCTCGTTGGCGGCCGGATAATAGTCTCCTGGCGATGTCCATTCGACGGCGTAGTCATCATCCACCTCCACCATCGACGCCGTATTGGCAAACCCGTCCGTTATCGCGGCAAGCCCAACGCCGGCCATCGCTCCCGGTGGAAATGCCGAGGCTTCGCTTGAAACGAGCAAGTAGTTTGTCCGCGTATCGGTTCGGGAAGGTGACTGAAAGACCGGAGGAATACTGGCAAGTAGCGCCTTGTTCCGAGGAGAATGCCACGGTTCCTTCAGGTTGAACATCGCGTAAAGTTGGCTGTGGCCCAAGTACGGCAGCAAAAGTACCCGCCAACTCAAGCATTTATTCTCCTCGACGTCGCGCGACGCGCTGGGTGGAAAAGATTTCTTTTCAGCCGCATATGTAGCCATGGCCGCGGCGATCTTTCGCATGCGAATCGAGGACAATCGGCGGTATTCGTCAGCCGTTACGGATTGTTTATTCTTCGGCTCCTCCACTTCCAGTTGAAGCGCCGCGGGATCCACCGGTTGGTATCCGGCGTTGGCACCCGTTCTGGCAGTTGTCGCCGAAGGCACGGGGCTGGACATAGCCGAGGCCGGCGTCGGAGCCGCGGTGGTAACTGCCGGCAAATCCCCGTTGACTTCCCGCGATGGTTCATTCGCGACTGGATTCACGGGCGGCGAATCGGCGGGAGCGGCGTTGTTTGGTTTTCCCGCATTGGGCTTAGGCGGGCGAGGCTTGGGGAGGTATTTCGTGTTGTCGCCGCAACCGATCGCGACAAGCAGCAACGCCAACGCGGCAAGGATCGCCCATCTCGGTTGGCTCCTTTCGACGGTGGCTCCATACTCGCGGATCGTCATCGGCTGTTTCGAGCCGATGCCATCATCGTCATAAGTGGTGGTAAGGGCGATGACTCGCATAGACGTGCACTGGGACATGACGATTCGTGGCTCTCGCATTCCGACTATTTCGTTCTAAGATTTCGCAGTTAACGAAAACGCTCTTCACGAACCTTGATGGTCCGTGAAGAGCCGTTCGTAGACCTAGTTGTCACGCCGACTTGTCTTAAGCACTGAGACGCGTGAGGTAATCGCTCGACCTAGTCAAGCGTCGCCTTGTTGGTCTGCTTTTCCACGAAAATACCCGTGAAAACCTGTTCCGGCGGCAGTTCGACCTGGGCGTCGCGATAGCCAATCGCGTCCAATTGAGCCGACGACGCGGAGGACGAGATGTTGAAACCAGGATTCAGGTAGCCATCGCCGTTCAAATCCTTGAACGTTCGGACGCTTCCGTCCGCGAAGAGAACGTTGCATTGGCCGCCATGCACAGGCGCCATGTCGCGGAAGTCCTGCAGATGAGCGGCCGCGTTGCCAACGAGAGGACCAACGCCAGGCGGCGGTTGCTCGTCACGGAAGAGGCTGGACACGATCACATTGCTGCTCGCGTCGATGACCGTGATTGGGGCATCGATGTCGTTCCAGTCATCAAACTGAGTCGCGTTGGCGGTGTTCCGGGCAGGTCCATCGCTGAACGATTCGCAGGTGCGTTGACCGTACTCGCCGTACTTCCCAAGGTTCAACTTGAGCGACGCTTCGTTCGAGTCGCCAACATTGGAATCAAAGAACAGTGCGATCTGCGACGACGGATGATAGCTCGATTCCACGACTCGCCGACTCAACGGTCCTCGTGAACCGGCCAAGCTCTTCACCGAACCGGTGTTCGCTTCCACCCAAACCAGGTCTCCGCCAGCGCCGGCTTCCAACTTCGGCCCCGTGAGCGCGAAATGGTAGCTGGTCGCGTAGTTGGTGTTGTAGCCCTTGTCAAGGAAAAAGGCGATCACGGCATCCGACTGCTGGTTGGGAGTACCGTTGCCATCCTTGTCGCCAACGGTGGCGGAAACGAAAGCGAAACTGGCGTCCCAATTCACGCCAGCGCCACGACGACGCTTCGCTTCCGGAGCCCATTCGGCACTCGGCGTATTGGAGCTTCCGCAGTAGTCGTTGATTTTTTCATTCACCTTCGCCGGATTCGAAGGGCAGAGCATTTCGCTCGGCTTGCCGGCGCCCGAATTCACCATGTCGGCGACCCAGCCAATGGTGTCGATCGAGCCAAACCGGCGCCCATCAAAGCCGCCCGACGAGTAGGCTTCGCCCGGATCGCGGTCGGCGTGCGAGGTGATGCTGATGTAAAACTGCCGCATGTTGTTTTGGCAAGTCGAGCGCCGCGCGGCTTCGCGGGCCGAACTCAACGCCGGCAGCAGAATCGCGGCAAGGATCGCGACGATCGCGATCACCACCAGCATCTCCACCAGCGTGAAACCCTTCTTCTGAATTTTCATCCGCTCTGTTCCTGTTCACTTCGGGCAGGCCTTGACGTGTCGGGGTCCGCACAGGAAACAGGGCCGCCCTCACGCCTGTCTCCTGAGTCGACGGCCACCCGCCGTCGCCCCTGCTTTCAACGTCTGACGGGCCGGATTGTCGATTCGCCGAGTGAACGCAAGGTGACAAGTTGGCGAAGGAAGCGTGATGAAAACGAGAAGAACAAGATGTGTTGAATGTGAAGAAATGCGGAACGGCGGTGATCGAGGCAGGTGCGGGGGCTTGGGTTCCGCCGGGGTTTGTGGCGGTTTGCGGCGGTTTGCGGCGGTTTGCGGCGAGTTGTGGCGAAAAATCGACTCGCTGTCCAATTAAGTTTCTCCGATCCAACCCGAATGGCCGATACAGTCGTCTTAAGCCGCAAACTCAGCCGGTTTTCGCGGGGTGGCCGTGATGCCGGAAGAGCGGGTCGCGGAATGGGCGGAGGGCTGGTCAACGCTTCGCTGCGTCGGAGGTTCGGCGCGGGGTCGCATTTTTTTCCCGTTGCATGAACTTGCCCCTCTCTGCTAGTGTCCCGCCTCCTCCGTGGTTTTGCGCAAGGATGCCAAGATGACGAGACAACCTCCGCATGGAAGTGGAGCGAACTGGCGCGGTCTATTGTTCGCGCTCTGCCTCCTCGCGCCCGCTGTCGCCGTCCGCGCCGAAGATGCGCAGTGGATTTGGTGTACCGAGCAGCCTCAAGGCCGCGTGCCGCAAGGCGCCTGCCATTTCCGCAAGAGCATCACGGTTCGGACCGTCGAAGCGGCCACGCTGGCGGTTGCCGCCGATGACACCTTTGAAGTCCATGTGAATGGCCGTGTCGTGGGCTCCGGAGCCGGATTCCGCCGTTTGGTGGAATTCGACATTAGCCGATTCATCTCGCGGGGCCGGAATGTCGTCGCGGTGCGAGTCTCGAACACGCAAGGGAATACGGCCGCGGTCGCCGCTCGGCTGCTCGTCAAAGAAACGCAAGGCCAGTGGCAGTCCCATTCGACGGACGCCTCTTGGAAGACCAATGTCAGTCCACTGCCGCTCTGGGACACGTCGCTTTACAACGACTCGCGGTGGCCGAACGCCCAGGTGCTCGGACCGCTGGGCCAGACCCAGCCGTGGGACCGCCAACCCGAAGTTCCCGTGGAGGAAGTCGATCGCAACGAGCGGTTTCGCATTTCGAACGAATTTGCCGTCGAGCAACTCTTGGACGATTCCCAAACCGGCTCGCTGATCGCCATGGCGTTCAACGAGTTCGGCCAGGTGATCGCCTCGCGCGAGGGCGGCCCGCTGATGTTGCTCACGGATAGCAACAACGATCGCAAAATCGACCGGGCCCGCGTGTACTGCGAGGAAGTCCGGAACTGCCAGGGCATCCTGGCTCTCAATGGCGAGGTGTTCGTGACCGCCGAGGGGCCGGCGGGTGTCGGTTTGTACCGGCTTTCGGACGGCAACCGCGACGGAAAGCTGGAAGATTGCAAGCTGGTTTTGAAGTTCAAGGGGGACATGGGCGAGCACGGTCCGCATGCGGTGGCCATGGGGCCGGACGGACTGCTGTACGTCGTGCTCGGCAACATGTGCGCCTATGACGGCACCTATGACGAGCACAGCCCGCATCGGAATTACTACGAAGGCGATTTGCTGCCGCGGATCGAGGATCCGGGTGGACATGCGGTTGGCGTGAAAGCCCCGGGCGGCACGATTATCCGGACCGACGTCGATGGTTCGATCGTCCAGTTGTACGCTGGCGGCTTGCGCAACGCCTACGACGCCGTGTTCAATCGGGAAGGCGAGTTGTTCGTTCACGACAGCGACATGGAAACCGATGTCGGCACGCCGTGGTACCGCGGCACTCAGTTATTCCACGTGATTCCGGGCGGCGAGTACGGCTGGCGGAGCGGCTGGTCGCGGTGGCCCGAATACGCGGTCGACAACCTTCCGCCCGTGCTCGACACGGGCCGCGGTTCGCCCACGGGCGCCGCGTGCTACAACCATTTCGCCTTCCCATCCCGGTACCACAACGCCTTGTTCCTCGCCGACTGGACGCGGGGACGCATCCTGGCGGTTCGGACGAAGAAAACGGGCGGCAGCTTCACCGCGACCAGCGAAGTGTTTTTGGAAGGCGACCCGCTGAACGTCACCGATGTGGAAGTCGGCCCCGACGGATCGCTGTACTTCATCACTGGCGGCCGGGGAACGGCGGGTGGACTGTACCAGGTGTCATGGCGGGGAAAGATTCCTCGCGAAGTGGCAGACCTCGGGCAGGGCATCACACTCGCCATCCGCCACCCGCAATTGCAGTCCGCGTGGGCCCGGCAACGGCTCGCGAAACTGAAGGCCGAAATGGGTGACAGTTGGCAGCAGCAGTTGATTGGCGTGGCCAGCAGCGATCGGAATCCATCCGACTACCGCACACGAGCACTCGAACTGCTGCAGCTTTTCGGAACGCCGCCCGACAACATTTTGCTGGAGAACATGGTCCGCGACCGCGATCCGCAAGTGCGGTCGAAAGGCGCCGAACTGCTCGGACTGCAATCCGACAACGACGCCCGCCGGCTGTTGGTGCCGCTCCTGCGTGACGACGACGCGACCGTCCGCCGCAAGTCGGCCGAAGCGCTGGCGCGGATGGAAGCGTCGGTGACGCTGGAACAGATGCGAGTGCTGCTCGGCTCGGAAGATCGCTACGAATCCTGGAGCGCTCGCCGATTGCTCGAACTGCAACCGACCGAGCAGTGGCGGGAAAACGCCCTCAAGCAACTCAACCCGCGGGTGCTCATCCAATGCGGACTGGCGCTGATGATCGCCGAGCCGGACATGGCGAACGGCGTCGCGGTGATCGACAAGATCGGCGACCGCTGTGCGAAGTTCGTCAACGACCGCGACTTCACGGACATGCTGCGGTTGATGCGCGTCGCGATTCATCGCGGACAGGTGCCGGTCGGCGAGCTGACCGCTGCTCGGAAATGGCTGGTCGAGGAATTCCCGTCGGGTGACGAGAACATGAACCAGGAACTCACGAATCTCCTGGTGTTCATGCAAGCGGACGAGATCATTGATCGCTATACGCAGTATCTGCGTTCGAAGGCGCCCGCCCCGCAGCGGCTCCACGCCGCGCTTCAGTTGCGCTATCTGGAAGCGGGCTGGAAGTCCGAGCAGAAATGGGAGCTGATCGAGTCGCTCGAGCGGTTCGCGCGTTCGGATGAAGATTCCAACTTGCCGATCTACGCCCGCAATTCGGCCCGCGATTTCGCGCGCGGCTTGTCCGAAGAAGAGAGCGTCTACGTGCTCGAGCGGGCGGTGAAGTGGCCTAACGCGGCGCTCGGCTCGCTATTCCGACTGCCGGAAAAGCTGAGCGACGACCAACTCGCGCGGCTCGAGGAAATCGATCGCCAACTAAGTGAACGGGCGGAGGAATCGTCGAAGCCGCTGCAAGTCGGGATCGTCGCGTTGCTGGCCCGTAGTGGCGACACGTCGGCGAACACCTACCTGCGGGAAATCTGGCGGCGCGATCCGGATCGTCGCCAAGCCACCGCGATGGGCCTCGCACAGAAACCAGACGGCGACAATTGGAACTACCTTGTTCGCAGCCTGTCGTTCCTCGAAGGACCGGCGGCCGTGGAAGTGCTGGAAAAGCTTCGTTCCGTCGATCAAGCGCCGGAAGATCCCGAGTTTTACCGGCAGGTGATTCTGCGCGGCTTGCTATTGAAGGACCAAGGAGCCGACCGGGCGATCGCGCTGCTCGAACACTGGTCCCAGGAAAATCCCGCATCGGCTGGCGATAGCTGGGAAACGGCATTAACGGCTTGGCAGAAGTGGTATCGCGAACAGTATCCCGACCGCCCTGAGCCTGTCCTGCCGGTCGCGGACGCTGAGAGCAAATGGAAACTTGGCGAACTGCACGAATACCTGTCCACGGGCGAAGGCGCCAAGATTGGCAGTTCGACACGGGGAGCCTCCGTGTTCGTGAAAGCCCAATGCTCGAAATGCCATAACTTCGCCGGCCGTGGCGAACGCCTCGGTCCGGAACTGACGACGGTGAACAAACGGTTCACGCGGAAGGAAATCCTCGAATCGATCCTCTTCCCGTCGCATGTGATTTCCGACCAATACGCGTCGAAGACCGTCATCACGGACAAGGGCCGCAAGTACACAGGGTTGCTCGTCCCGGGCTCCGATGGCGAGAAAACCGTGCTGCAGTCGAATGGCGAAAAGGTCACTCTTCGCGAGTCGCAAATCGAAGAGATCGTTCCGAGCAAAGTGTCGTCGATGCCGGCGGGACTGATCAACGATTTGACACAGGAAGAGATCGCCGACCTGTTCGCGTACCTGATGAATCCGCCTCGGTCCGAACTGGTGAATCGCCCCAGCGGATCGTCCCGGACCAAATGACCCGGTCTTCGGAGCATTCTTTGGAGCGGTCTTGCGAGCGCGCTCTCTGGCGCGCTTGCGAGCAGAAACGCCGGCCTGCGGCGTAGGGATGCGGGAATTGGCTGGCAAGGATAAGGACGAGACACGTCGGAGCGGAACGACCGCTTTCGACGATGTCCGGCAGCACGGGCCACGGTCGAAAAAAAAGAGCGGTGGTCGAGCGGGAATAGTCGCGGCCGGCTCGCCCGTGTCGTTAAGATAGCCGTATGGCTTTCGACCCATACTACCATTGGCTCGGGATCCCGCCGCGGGAGCAGCCGCCTAACCATTACCGGCTGTTGGGGATCGAGCTGTTTGAACCCAACGACGACGTGATCAGCTGCGCAGCGGATCGCCAGATGGCGCATCTGCGCGCGTTTCAGAATTCGAAGCAAGCAGCCGACTCGCAACGGCTGCTGAATGAAGTCTCGGCCGCTCGCGTTTGCCTGCTATCGCCCGACCGCCGCGCCGCCTACGACGCGGAGCTCCGCGCACAACTCGCCGACCGCGCCGCCGCCGCCCAGTCGCATCCCTCGCACCTCACACCTCCCGAACATACGCCACCCCACGCGTACGGACCGATGGCCGGCGGCGCGTTCGTGTCCGCGCCGAACCCCGCCTTTCCCCCCGGGCCAAATGCCACGCCGAATAACGCCTTTCCCCCAGCGCTGAATGCCGCGCCGAATGCCGCGCCGAATGCCGCGCCGAATGCCGCGCCGAATGCCGCGATGGATGCCGGCGCGATTCCGGGTGCGCCGTTGGTGGAGTATCCGGCATCGGCCGAGTTTCCCTATTCTGCGAGTTCAAGCACGACGGGAACCTATCCGCCGGGAGGCATCGCTCCGAACGCGGCCGCCCCGAGCCCGATCGCGGAATTCGCGTCGCCATCGATGGGCCCGCAGCCAAGTGTCGCGCAAGCCGGCCCCGATGCGGTGAACGCGGCCACCGCGCCTCCGGCGGGGGACACTGCGTACGCCGCAACCGCTGCAGCGACCGCCGCAACTGCCGCAACTGCCGGAATGATGGCAACGCCCAGCGCCGCAGCGCCGCTCAGCGGCACGCCAGCGTCCAGTGCCACAGCAACACCCAGCGGCATGCCAGCTTCTAGCGGCGCGTCAGCGGCCAGTGGCACGCCAGCAGCCAGCGGCACGCCAGCGAATCGGCCGATACCGCGTCCCGTGCCACAGCCAGCTTCGGCGGC
This sequence comes from uncultured Planctomycetaceae bacterium, assembly GCA_903921945.1. Lineage (GTDB taxonomy): Bacteria > Planctomycetota > Planctomycetia > Pirellulales > Pirellulaceae > CAIXSC01. The sequence goes on along the minus strand of CAIXSC010000769.1, from coordinate 415 downwards.
TGGCGGTCCACAACCGTTTGTGGTCGCCAGTTCCAGCCGGAGTGCTCGGCGCCGGCCTACGAATGCGGGACTTGAACTCGTCAAGATTGTCGCGGGCGGAGCCTTTGGTTGCATTGTCGCATTGGCCGTGCTGTGGTTCGGGTTCGAGGTCGATCCAGTCGGTTGGCACGATCACGTGGATCCGAAGGTCCTCGACGATGTGTCACGGAAACTGGGGCGGCAGCAGGTCGCCAAAGGCCGTGGAAATAGCGGTGAGGAACGCGGGAACCGCAACCGGTCCGGAGTGAGCGGCGGAGGCGAAGCGAGCGGCGCGGATGGGAAGGGCGATGCTGGAGACGCGGACGGCGGTGATCAAGCCACGGGGCGAGCTGACGGCATGCCCGGCGATGGCAACGCTTCGACGGGCGACACCGAT
>CAIXSC010000768.1 GCA_903921945.1 uncultured Planctomycetaceae bacterium | reverse complement strand
CTCCAGCCCCGCAAACGTCTCCGCCCGATTCGTTTACCGCCGAGCCGCAGGCGACGGCCGGGCATGCACGCGAATCAGCGACTCCAGCCCCGCAAACGTCTCCACCCGATTCGTTTACCGCCGAGCCGCAGGCGAGGGCCGGGCATGTACGCGAATCAGCGACTCCAGCCCCGCCAACGTCTCCACCCGATTCGTTTACCGCCGAGCCGCAGGCGACGGCCGGGCATGCACGCGAATCGACGACTCCAGCCCCGCCAACGTCTCCACCCGATTCGTTTTCCTCCAATGCCGTTCAAAAATCCATAACCCCATACGGAATATCATGTTGCGCCACCAATTTCACATGGCGGTCGATCCTTTGGCCGAAGGCCAAACTCACCGTGGCCTAGGGCAACGCCCTAGGACGCCTGAGCGATCAACGTCCACGGGTTGGCTGAAAGCCAACCTCACAGTGGCCACGGGGAGGGATTGGCGAGAGTCAACAAATGGCGGGAAAGAGTGCCATTCTGAAGCGCCACAACAGGTTGAGGTTGGCCTTCAGCCAAACTGCGGGAGGCGTTTCCGTATCCCATGATTGCCAAGGGTGTGCTGACAATCCCCATCCGGCGAATTACCCCAGGCTACGTTGAAGTTGGCCTTCGGCCAACAGGCACCACTATCCTGGCCTGGGATGGTTCCGAGTGTCTCCCGCACCGATCGTCGCCACTTCCGCGCCGATCGTCGCCACTGGCGCGCCGATTTTCGCCACTTCCGCGCCGATCTTCGCCACTGGCGCACTGAATCGCGCCACGCAGCCGCAAGCCTGAGTCTGAATACTCCTTGCAGTGGCCGATTTCGCTTTGCGTCCCGGCCAGCGCCTTCGGCTTGGCGGTAAACGAAGGAGCCCGACCGGCAGCGTGGCCATTGTCGGTATTCAACCGCTGCTTGGCGGCGGGGCGTCGTCGAACCATTCGTCGGCCGGATCGAATTTCGGGAGAACGAAGATCACGACTCGCATTCGGCCGAGTGCCCGGTGGCGGGTGCCCGGTCGGATCATGATCGCCATCCCCGGTTTCACGGGCAGGCGTTCCTCGTCCAACTGCATGGCCGCATCGGGGCCGCACTCGAGGAAGAAGTACGTTTCCGTCAGCCGCTTGTGGTAGTGCAAGCGGGCCTCTTCGGCGATTTCGGTGACATGAACCGTCGCGGGGAAGTCGTCCACGTCCGCGAAGCCGCGGCGTGCCGTGCCACAGGGACATGGCGTCCCCGGAATCCGCGAGTAATCGACAAGTTCGTAGCCACGTGTCATAACCCCAGTTCCCCTGCCACAGCGTCACACAACCGTCCCGAACGTCACACAACAATCCCGCCTTGTCCCACCGCGCGCCGCCGAGACGCACGAATTGCGGACGTCATTCCGGGGTCCGCATCGTTCGCGGCCGGCAATTGTAGGGATTATCGCGACTTTACGGCACGCGTTCGTGGCTTATCAACGCCGGTAGCTTAGGTGTGTTTGAATTGTTTTTCGCGGCCACCGCCCCTACAACCGACAAAGTCGATCCCGCCGACCGGTAGCCGTGCGACAAGGATTGGCAGAGTTTGCCGGCTACGGGAAGACTGCGGCCGTTTTTCACCGCTTTTTGGGCCATACAACCGGCAAGGTTTCGCCAGCTTCCACAGGGCGAAAAGTCCCCCGCGACATCGCCGTAAACCGTGGTGGGAAAATCGTTTTCGCACACTCAAGGCCCAGAGACATGGTCGCCGATAGGTTACGTGTCACGGGACGTGCAAGTGTGCCTGGAAGGGCACCGACCCAGCGTACCGGGTGTCGGAGCGGACAACTAATTCGAGTCAAGGATTGACTCGACCGACCCTGGCACGAACACACCTTTTGAACGAGCGAGCAAAGTCCCACCTTGCCCGCGCTGGCTTCTCCAACTGCCGAATGTCTCGACCGCTCGTGATTCGGTCGAGGCCGTCGGTCGGGAGCGGCAAGACACCGACTTACCGTTCCGCCCGCTGACCGCGGTCGGAGGGGGCGGAAGGCCAGTACAAGTTCAAATTATAGGAGATGTGGCTCGATGAAGTGGAACACTATTGTTGGAACGATCGTTCTCAGCCTTGGCCTCTGTTCGCAGAGCTTCGGGTTCGACCTGTTGAACCGGATGCTCGGCAGCAGCGGCTGCGGCTGTGACAATGGCGCTAAGAACTGCTGCGCTCCTGGCCCTTCCTGCTGCGTGAAGAAGCCGGATTGCGGTCCGAAGTGCTGCGTGAAGAAGTGCGAACCGATCCTGTCGCGGTTCTGCCTGAAGAAATGCTGCAACGACTGCAGCAAGTGCTGTGACAAGGGTTGCGCGGACAAGGGTTGTGCGGCTCCGGCCCCGACCTGTGCCGCTCCGGCTCCGACCTGCGAAGCGAAGCATCCTCACAAGTGCGGTTGCGACGCGGTGAAGCCTGACTGCAACAAGTGCTGCAAGTCGATCTGCCGGCCTGGCCTGCTCGATCGCTTCTTCGCTTGCCGCAGCCACTGCCACAAGCCGAGCTGCTGCGACAAGGGCTGTGCGGACAAGGGTTGTGCGGCTCCGGCCCCGACCTGTGCCGCTCCGGCTCCGGCCTGCGGTTGCGACGGCGGCAAGGCTCCGGTGAAGGCTGAGGGCGAAGCGACTCCTCCTCCGCCGGCTCCGGTTGTCGATCCGTCGGCTTATATTCAGTCCACCCAACGTCGGGTCGTTCAAGCGAGTGCCACCTTGGTCCGCTAAGGTGACATGAAGCCCTGAGGCTACGACGCACGACCTGCCGGGATTCACGTCCCGGCAGGTTTTTTTTGCGCGCGGACTACTCGCGGCCCGCCCAGGTCAACAGCTCGGGGCTGATCGGCCACGACGCCGCCAGGTACCAAGCTCGCGGCGCGTTGAGTTCGAGAATCGCCGCCAACGAGTTTGGCGAACGACGCGAGTTGGCGGCCGATGCCAACACCGGCAGATCGAACAACGACGGTGGACGGTGGTAATGCACCACGCGTGTCTCGTCCAACTTCAATCCGGCGAGCTCGGCGACCCGCGCGATCGCGTCCTCGATGAAGCCGATCTCGTCGACCAATCCACGTTGCTTCGCTTGGTTCGCGGTGAAGATCTCGCCGGTCGCCGCTTCGATCAGCGGTGACTCGTCCGCGCGGAACGCCGGCCGGCCATCCTTCACGATCGACTTGAACCGCTCAAACGACTCCATCACGTACGCCTGGACGATCTTCCGATCGTCGTCCGACAGCCGCCGGGTCATACTGAGCATTTGCTTTCGCGGGTGGCTGGCGATCGAATCGTCGCGGACATCGAACCGCTTCAACAAGTCGCTCACGTCGTAGTGCGGCACAATGACGCCAATGGAACCGGTCGTCGTTGTCGGTTCCGCGTAGATCGACTGCGGCTCGTCTCCGACCGCCATCGAGACGTAATAGCCGCCACTGGCCGCGATGCTACCCATGCTGACGACCAGCTTGAGCTTCCGTTCCTCGCGGAGCTTGTTCAGATGGTGCAGGATGTAGTCGGAGCCCGTGACGGTCCCGCCAGGAGAATCCACCCGCACCACCACCGCCTTCACCGACTCGTCCTCGCGGACCATGTCGATCTGACGCTTCACAAAGCCGTCCCCCTCCATGATCACCCCGGAGACGTCAATGATCGCGATCTTGTCCGAGCCGAAGCGGGCTCCCGAATGGTACTTCTCCGTGATCCCTTCCGTCGTGTTGAAGTACTCGTAGTAAGAGGTCACAAACCCCATCAGCAACACCGAGCAGAGGAAGAAGCCGGCCCAGCCAACCCAGCCCAAAATCCGCTGGAACGTCCCCTGCGTCTGAATGACGATCGGAGTGCCCGGAGCAATTCCAACGCCCGGCGTCGGCCCCGCGGACGGCCCGGACGACAAACCACCCGTGTATCCAACCGGATATCCCGCCGGGTAAACACCCGCGTAGCCCCCGGTGTAGCCAGCCGGCGAACCGTTCGCCGTATTGCCGCCCACGCCAGGCACTGGACCGCTAACTACCGGACTTCCAGGCACTGGACCGCCGGACGCTTGACCGCCCGACGATGAATTACCGTTACTCATGACGACCACTCCACGTAAAGACAAGAAACCGATCAGAACCTTGTTCGATTGGCGGGACTCCTCCGTCCCGCTTGGCGTGCTCGGCCCACTCGGCCCACTCGGCCCGGTCGACGCGCTCGGCCCGGTCGGCCCGCCGCCGGTGCCGTGCCTAGCGACCGGTCGCCGACGACCACAACGCGCGTAAGCGTTGGATGTCTTCCGGCTGAGGCGTCCGCACCGTGTCCGGGACCGAATCGCTCATAAGCTGTCCGGGTGTCGCCGTGTGTCCCAGGCCAAGCAGATGTCCCAGTTCGTGCGCGGCGACCAACCGTAGCAAGTCCTCTGTCCAGGTTTGCTCGGCGTCGAGCCGCAATTCGAGCATCACGCCTTCGCGTGGCGGTCCCAGTTGACCATGGGCCGGCGCACCCGACGGACCATCCAGCCGCTCGGCGCGAATCACCACATGCGGCCGCTGCGATGCGGAGACCTCGACCGCCCGCAGCGGTCCCACTGCCTCCCAGACGCGCCACGCCTCGCGCACGATCGCAGCCGCTCGGTCCGCGTCGGCTCCAACTTTTCCTGCGTCAGCGGCCGTCGAATCAGTCGGCACGCCGACGTTGGGATTTGGATTGTCGTTGGCATTGGCGTTCGCGCCGGCACCGGCGTTCGCGTTGACGTTCGCATTGTCGTTCGCAGCGCGGGGTCCGCCCACGATTGGCAGGCTTTCGATGTGATACCGCACCGTCCGGCGGCCATTGCTGTCCGCCACCATCGACCT
>CAIXSC010000767.1 GCA_903921945.1 uncultured Planctomycetaceae bacterium | reverse complement strand
CGTCGGCTTCCGGATCACACCCCGAGAAAGGATGCTCCCGGTGTCCCGCCATAACCGATCGACTGCGTCCCCCCATCGCCTCTCCCTGCTCGCAATTCTCGGCAACCTCGGCTGGCCGTTGTTGCTCGGCTTGGCCGCGACGAGCCTGTTCTTCGCGTTGGTCTACCGTGGGCCGTTGAACACGCCCACGATGCACCGATACTTCGCGTCGCACCCGGTGACATTCTTCGAAACCGGGCTGTTCTTCGTCGGCCTCGCGGCGCTCGGATTGAAACTGCTGGAGGTCGCCAGCCAGTTCGTCGGGCTCCGCAGCGTGCAGCTTGCCGACGTGCCCGAAGGTGGAAACGCGATCGACGACTGCAACGGCCTCCGCACGCAACTCGACCAACTCCCCGCCAACGCCCAACGTTCCCACCTCGCTCGACGTCTCCGCGACGCGCTCGATCACGTCGCGCGCACCGGCACCGCCGCGCAACTTGGCGACGAATTGAAGTACCTCGCCGATGTCGAAAACGCCCGTCAACAGGAAAGCTATGGACTCGTGCGGATCGTGATCTGGGCGACCCCGATGCTCGGCTTTCTCGGCACCGTCATGGGTATCACCGAGGCGCTCGGCGACCTCAGCGCGAACGCGAAACTGCTTGCGACCTCGATCGATACGGCCATTCAAGGCCTGCTCGGCGGACTTTACGTCGCCTTCGATACCACGGCTCTCGCGCTCACGCTGTCGATGATCCTGATGTTCATTCAATTCATGATTGACCGCGTCGAGCAGCAGTTGCTGACGGCGGTCGACAACCGGGCCAACGAATCGCTGATGGGCCGCTTCCAGGGTACTTCGACGAGCACCGATCCGGCGGTGGCGGCGATTGAACGGGTCGCCCACGCAATGCTTCGCGCCACCGAGCAACTGGTTCAACGCCAAGCCCAAGTGTGGCAAGGCACGATCGAGTCGGCCCATCAAGAATGGCAGGGACTCTACGATACGGCGGGCGAACAGCTCCGCGCCTCGCTGGCCGCCGCCATGGGCGACGCGGTCCGCGAATCCCTCCGACTCCACACGGAACAAGTCGCGGCGCTCGATGCCGCCTTCGCCCGCCCGCTCGTCGAGCAGTGGGAAAAGGTCGAGCAAGGTTTGGACCGGCAAACCGACAAGCTTCGCGATCACGCGACCCAACTCCAAGGCCAAACCGACATCCTCGCGAAAGCGATCGCTGCCACCGGCGACGTGCTGCGGCTCGAGAAAGCGCTGAACGGCAACCTCGCGGCGCTCGCCGAATCGCGCAACTTCGAGGACACCGTCATGAGCCTGTCGGCAGCGATCCATCTGCTCACAACCCGGCTCGGCAAATCGGCCGACACCGGCAGCCCTGTCGAACTGGCCGGGAGCACTGAGAAACAGGCCCTGCGAGGCAAGGCGGCATGAGACGCCCCGTCTTTCGACGCAGCGCCCAAGGCATGGCGCTGTTTCCGTTCCTCGCAGTGCTCATCTGCACGATGGGGTCGCTCATCGTGCTCCTGGTGCTCGTGCTGCAGCAATCCCGGAAACAGGCTGACAACGCTCGCGAACAACAGGCGGCCGCCGTTCGCGCCGACGAAGCCAGCAAGGAAGCGGCTCGCGCCGAACAGCGCCGGCGGCAGCGCGAGGCGATCGAGGACTACAACTGGCAGCGCGAAGTGTTCGAATCCCAGCGCGGCGGACAACTGGAAAAGCTCGCCTCGCAACGAAACGAACTCAGCCATCTCGAAGACCACCTCCGCCGCCTTCAGGACGAATTCAATCGATTGCGCGCCGAAGCCCAAGCCATCGAAAAACTCGCCGAAGACCAATCCGAGAAATCGCAGGCCAATTCCGCGGAACTCGAAAAGCTGAAGGCCGACATCGAAGCCAAAACGGCCCAGCTCGACGCCGCCCGCAAAAAACTCGCCGCCAAGCCCCAGTCCTACGCGATCATTCCGCACATCGGAAAAAACGGCACTCGCCGCCGCCCCATCTACATCGAATGCGCCGAAGAAGGCATCATCCTGCATCCCGAAGCCGTCGTCTTCCTGCCCGCTGATTTCGAAGGACCGCTCGGACCCGGCAATCCGCTCGACGCCGCCCTCCGAACTGTCCGCGAACACTGGATGAGCCAACCGGCCGCTCAACGCGATGCCGAACCGTATCCGCTCCTGCTCGTCCGACCCAACGGCGCCGTCGCCTATTCGCTGGCCCGCGCCGCCATGAAGTCCTGGGAAGAAGAGTTTGGCTACGAACTGATCGAAGCCGAACTCCAACTCGACTTCCCGCCTCCCGACCCGCAACTCGAAAACCTGCTCGACCGCACCGTCAAAGACGCCCGCGCCCGACAAGCCGTCCTCGCCGCCTCCATGCCCAGCCGCTACAAACCCCGGCTGGCCGAAGCGCTCGCGTCACCCCCTGGCAGCGGCTTCTCCAGCCCCGCCTATCAAGACCCCGACTCGATCCGCAGTCCCAACGGCGCCTTCGGCATCGGTGGACCTGGCACCGGTGGCAACGCCACCGGTGGCAGCGGTGCCGGAAGCAGCGGCACCACCAGTTCCGGCATTCCCGGGCCCAAACCCGGCCGAATGGCAACCGGCAGCGGCAATCGCGGCTTCGGCTTCGGCGCCGGCGACGCAACCGACTCGTCAAGCCCCGGCAGCGGTTCCGGACTAAGCCTCGCTTCCGCCAGCAGCCAGTTAGCTCCCGGCGGCAGCGGCGGCTATGGCGGCAGTGGCAATGGCGGTAGTGGCCGTGGAGGCATTGGCAGCGGAGCTGCGGGCGGCAGCGGAACCGCGGGCGGCAGCGGAATCGCGGGGGCTACCGGACTGGGTGGTTCTGGCTCCGGTGGTGCTGGCTATGGCAGCTCTGCGCAAGGCGGGGCGACGGCTGGCGCCGCAGGCCTCGGTGGGTTCGGAAACGGCACTGGCGGTGGCACCGGGGCAGCCGGGCCTGCCGGCCCGGGCGGTGCCAATGCGGCCGGCGGCGCAGCGGGACTCGCCGGCACGAGCGGCCCCGGCGGTGGCGGAGCCGGTGGCCCAGGTGGAATGAGCGGCCCTGGCGGCATGAGCAACCCCGGCGGCATGAGCAACCCCGGTGGCGCTCCCGATGCCGGAGGTAGCGCGGGCGGGACTTCGGGCAGTGGCGCCAGCGCTGGCAGCGGCGGCGCCACGGGAACCGCGGGACGCGCGGGCGGGGCCCGCGGCGGAGCGGCTGGCGGAGCGAACGCGACCGGCGCGTCCGGCGCGACCGGCGAAAGCGGCCCGGACGGCGGCACGGCTTCGATGACCTTCACACCCAAAAGCGCCGCGTTGGCCCGCGGTCGCGACTGGGCCCTCAAGAACAAGTCGCCGCGAGCGACCGCGATCACGCGGCCCATTCGCGTCCGTTGCCTGCCAGATCGACTGATCCTCTTGCCCGAGCGGGGCGACGATACGCGTCCCAAGGAAATCCCGGTGAACTCGTCGGTCCAAAACGCGCTCGACCCGTTCGTGAATGCGGTTTGGAAACACACCGAACGTTGGGGACTCGCCGTCGCCAACGGTTATTGGAAACCGGTGCTGCACGTGGAAGTCGCGCCCGGCGGCGAAGCCAACCATCATCAACTCGAAGCGCTGCTCCAAGGCAGCGGCCTCGAAGTTATCCGCAAGTGAGCGGTCCCATGCGCCGATCGTCCCAAAACCAAGCCGAAGCCCCAGGTCAGGACTCGTTCCTCGACGTGGTCGCGAACCTTGTCGGCATCCTCATCATTCTGATCATCGTGGTCGGCGCGGCGACCCAAAAGGCGTTCGTCCAGCAACTGGCCACTGCCGCCCAGGCCGCGGTGGCGGGCGGAACCGACGCCTCCAAGCCGGCGGACGAAGCACTCAGCGAGGACGAAGTCGAGGCCGCGCGAGCGGCGGCCGCCGCCGTCGAACAGGACATCTACCGCACCGACGAGCGTTTGCGCGAGCAACAACGGGAACTCGCATTCCGCCGACTCGAACGCGACAAGACACTCACCCTGCTGACGACCGTCCGGCGAGCGCTCGACGAGCGCAAAACCAAGCTCGATCAACCCGCGCAAGAGGATCTCGCTCGCCAGTTAGCGCTCGAGGAGGCGCGCCGCGAATTGTCGGAACTCGAAAAGGTCAACGGGATACTCGCAAAACAGGCGCCGCCCAAGGGGATCATCGAGCACCTGCCGACGCCGATGGCCAAAACCGTGTTCGGCAAAGAGATCCACCTGCGGCTCGCCGGCGACCGGTTGGCGATCGTGCCCTGGGACGCGCTCGTCGAACAGCTCAAAGCCGACGCCCCGCGAAAGATCTGGCGGCTTCGCGAAACCGAATCGTTCACCGAATCGCTCGGCCCCATCGATAACTTCTGGATGCGCTACACCATGAAGCGAACCGAGATCGCGCTGCCAGGCCGCACCGGCGTCCAGCAACGCGCCGAACTCGATCGATTCATTCTGGGGCCGGTGGACGAGTCCGTGGGCGAACCGATCGACCGCGTGTTCGCGGACCAGTCTGAATTCGCCACGCTTGTCCGATCGCTCGACCCAAACCGCGCGACAATCACGATTTGGGTTTACCCCGATAGCTTTCAACACTACCGCACCTTCAAGAAATACCTCTTCGACCGCGGCTTCCTCACCGCCGCCCGGCCACTGCCCGAAGGCCACCCCATCGGCGGCGCGCCCGACGGTTCGCGATCGGCCGCCGAATGATCGCCCCATGATCGCCATGCGATCCCCATAAGATTGCCAACTGATCGCCGTACGTTCGCCCCGTGATCGCCGTATGATCGCCGTATGATCGTCGCATGATCGCCGTCGCCGCTCCTCGAAGTTTGACCCTGGCTCGCCAACCGTCCCGTGCTGGACCGCGAGTTGCCGGTTCCTAGTCTCCCAGCGAGTGTTTCATGAAATTGGTGATTGTCGGTGGCGTGGCCGGCGGAGCATCCGCGGCGGCCCGAGCCAGGCGGCTCGACGAGACCGCGGAGATTGTGCTGTTCGAACGTGGCAGCGAACCGTCGTTCGCCAACTGCGGCATGCCGTATTACATCGGTGGCGAAATCGCCGACCGCGGCAAACTGCTCGTCACGCCTATCGAACGGCTGCGACAGCGTTATCGTCTCGACGTGCGTGTGCGAACCGTGGTCGAATCGATCGACCGGCGGGCGAAAACGGTTCGTGTCCGCGAACTCGACACGGACCGCTCGTATGACGAACCGTACGACAAACTGATCCTGTCGCCGGGCGCCGCGCCGCTCCGACCGCCCCTGCCCGGGATCGACTTGCCCGGCATCCACACCCTGCGCGACCTGCGCGACTGTGACCGCATCAAAGCGGCCGTCGACGACGGCGTCCGCGAGGCATTAATTGTCGGCGCCGGCTTCATCGGTCTGGAAATGGCCGAAAACCTCGCGCGTCGCGGGATTCGCACCACGGTCATCGAACTGGCCGACCAGATCGTGCCGCCATGGGACCGCGAAATGACCGTCGATGCCGCCGCGCACCTCCGCCAACACGGCGTGCGATTGGTGCTCAGCGATGCGGTCGCCGCTTTCACGGCTCGCCCGGGCGGCGGCTTGCGCGCCTCCACTCAGTCAGGGCTCGAACTGGACTGCGATCTGGCACTGCTCAGCGTCGGTGTGCGGCCGGAAAACTCGCTCGCCACCGCCGCCGGCCTGGAAACCGGACCGCGCGGCGGCATCCGGGTGGACGAGTCGATGCGGACGAGCGACCCCGATATTTACGCGGTGGGCGACGCGGTGGAAACCCGCGATTTCGTGCTGCGTTCGCCCGCCCAAGTGCCGCTCGCCGGTCCCGCCAATCGCCAGGGCCGCATCGCCGCCGACCATGCCAACGGCCGACCCAGCCGCTACCGGGGCACTCAGGGCACGTCGATCCTTCGAGTGTTCGACATGACGCTCGCGCTCACCGGCGCCAGCGAAAAGTCGCTCGTACGCGCCGGGACGCCGTTCCGCAAGATCTACCTCCATCCGGGGCATCACGCGAGTTACTACCCTGGCGCCGAGGGCATGACGATCAAGCTGCTGTTCGCTCCCGACACCGGCCGAGTGCTCGGCGCCCAAGCCACCGGCCGCGCTGGTGTCGACAAACGCATCGATGTGCTGTCGATCGCGATCCAAGCCGGCATGACGGCCTTCGATCTGGAGGAAGTCGAACTGGCCTACGCGCCGCAGTTCGGCTCGGCGAAAGATCCGGTCAACATGGCCGGTTTCATTGCCGCCGGACTGCTCCGCGGCGACCACCCGCAGATCACGCCCGACCAACTCGCGTCGCAACCGCCCGAAACCGTGATCATCGACGTGCGTACTCCGGCCGAGCATGCTCAGGGGAAAATCCCGGGCGCCGTCAACATCCCGATGGACGAGCTCCGTCAACGCTTGGGCGAAATTCCGCTTGACCGGCCACTGGTCGTCCACTGCCAAGTGGGGCTGCGCGGCTACCTCGCAACCCGCGTTCTGCTTCAGTCCGGCCGAATGGCCGCGAATCTGAGCGGCGGTTTTCAATCCTACCGGCAGTTCTTCCCGGCCTAACCGAGCGTCAAAACCCGCACTTAGGCCAAAAAAACGACCCTCTTAGGTGGCAATTCACACCGCGAAACTACCTAAGTGGGGCGGGTCAGGGGAATTACCGTCCCTGGGAACAGTGGACAAATTGGATTTTTGTGCTAAGTTAAGCCGCAACAATTTTGCCAAAAAAAGTTCGACCAGCTTGCGAAAAATTGTTGCGCGATCCGATCGAACCGTAGTGGGCCAATACGCCATCCGGAACTCTCGCCACGCACGTGGCGTGCGATCACGAGCACCGAGCGACCTATGACTGATCACGCATGGAACTGGTCGATCGATACGAGAATTCCGAGCATTCCGGCGGAAGGTAAGCGGATCGTCGACGAGTTGCTCCAGAAGCTCTCCGAGTGCGGCTGGGAAGAACACGACGTGTTCGGCATCCACTTGGCGGTGGAAGAAGCCTTGGTGAACGCGATCAAGCACGGCAACCAAGACAATCCGGAAAAGTTCGTCGATGTCGTGTTGCGGTTGTCGTCCGAGAAGTTCTACATCAAGGTGACAGATCAGGGTCAAGGGTTCAACCCGATGGAAGTCCCTGATCCGACGGACGATGACAACATCGACCTGCCTTCGGGCCGCGGCCTGATGCTGATGCGCAGTTTCATGACGATGGTTGAATACAACAACGTCGGCAACAGCGTGCAGATGGGCAAAGACCGCACCCACATGTAGTCGACGGCCGGATGTTGGCCGCTCGTTTTCTACCGTGTTCGACCATGGTCGACCGTGTTCGCGCGTGTTCGACTGCGGTCAAACGTGTTCCAGCCTTAACGAAGCGGGCTGCGGACGTAGCCAGCGGCGATCGAGACGCGGGGCACTTCGATCGGCACCGGG
>CAIXSC010000766.1 GCA_903921945.1 uncultured Planctomycetaceae bacterium | reverse complement strand
GAACCGTATTTTGCCGGCTGTCTGACAGATGACCTCCTTGAATCCATCCGTTGACCACCCCATGGCTTCGTTAACGATCGCAGGTTCAATTAGGTCATTCTCAAACTCGTGGCGAGACCAGCGCCAGCCAAAGGGAACACCGGAATCGTAGCTGTCAATCGTCGGACATTCCATGTGCAATGGAGGATCGAAATCAAAGTCACGGTCGCGCAGGTAGCCGGCTGAAACCTTATTTTCCCGACGCTCAGTAAGCGCTCGTGGCCTTAGCGCGTTTTTCGATCCGCCACGTAGTAACGCTGGACTTCCCTGAAGGATTGGATTCAGCACCTCGGCTTCGAGTTTGCCCTCGATGAACAGCTTAGCTATAGACACCGAGTCCCCCTTTCCAGTCGAACCTCCTGTTCATTGGGAATCGCGGACGAGAGATACTCGGAATGTGTAGTGATCAAGAACTGGCAGTCCGGACCAATTTTGGGCAAGGCACTCAAGAGCCTCTGCTGCTCCGGTGGATGCAAGTGCAACTCTAGCTCATCAATGAGCACCACTGATCGCTTGATGTCGAGACGCACGAATTCGTACACCAGGGGGAACACGGCCTGTTCGCCCGACGACATTTCGGCCAAGTCATAGACTCGACCGTCACGATCGATCAGAAAATAGAAATCATTCGCTCGCGGTGACGTGACTCCGCTTCGAGGCATGATCCCAATGAATCTCGTTCCGGGAAACACCGTTGACAGTGCATCCTGTAACAAAGGAACAAAATCCTTCCCGCGGCGTCCCGGTGTTGTATGAAAGCCCCACCAACCGACAAGGTATTCTCGGAGCTGCTCAACGCCGGCGTGCCAGCCCTCAGTGACGACCTCTCCACTTGCCTTGCCGTAGTACGACTCGTCTCCTTTCAAATCGTCCGCCATGAGCGAGCCAAGATTGCGGTGCTGGTCAAACCAGAAAACATCGCCGAGCTTCGCAAAACTGTCTTTCAACTCCGGCCGAGTATGTTTCAGGGTCTTGACATAATAGCGGCCTAGAAACTGGTTGACTGCCTCAAAACCATCGGGAGAACTCACGCGACCTTGCTCAAATCTTAGAGTCACGTCCTGTTTGTCCGCGGGAGGGACAATTCTCATCGTCTGTCGGCGTTCGGGAGGAAGCGAATCTTGCCACGCGATAAACAACTCGTGGGTCAACGCGATTTCCTCGGGTTCAAACGATACGAGAAGTTCGACAAACGTCGGTCCAAGGCTCGGTACGCGTTCTGGAACAAAACCATGCCAATTGAACGAGGCGACGTCGCGTGTTCGGCGTGTGGCCATTGACAGTGTCAAGGCGATTGCCTGGAGCACCGTTGTCTTGCCACTTCCATTGTCGCCCAACAGCGCTGTGATGGCGCGAAGAGCTTGTGGAGAATCCTCCGTTGGAAACTCCACGTTCTGTATTCCTTTGAAATTCCGAATCAAGACATGTTTAAGCTTCATTTTAGCTTTGCTTCGTCCCTCGATCGTATTGGCGAATGCGGTCAATCGAACGCAAACTCCGCTTCCGCCGAATGGGGCGCAAACTTTGTATTGGCGGTAGAAATCGGCAATCCAGCGGCGAATGTGCGAGTCACGTGCTAGCGCACGTCACATTCTAGCCATTGGGTACCCGTGTTCCATCCCGTTGACTCCGCGTTCCGTAAGCATCGCAGTTCAGACGTGCCGACCATGCCTTCGACCGGCAGCAAACCTTGGTCAGCGCCGCCTCGACACCCCTTGTCGCGATCATGCGTCATGGGCGAGGCAGGCGAGCAACTGGCGTTCGATCAACGCCCAGTCGCGCGGGCCATCGTCGCAGATGATTTCCAGCCGGCTATCGCGGCGATAGGCGGATAATCCAACCGTGGTTTCATCCGCGACACGGTTCACCTGCCACCAATCATCCACGCAGTGGAACACGCCCTTGAGCCGCACGACGGGGCGGATCCAACCGAGTAAATCGAGCAGTTCATCCCGCGCGAACCGCTCGCCGGGCGCGAACAGCCATCCACACGCCCATTGCCCTTGGCCCGAATTCTCCAACCGCAGCGGCGCGCCAGGACGCGGAGTGGCGACATGATGGCGTTCTTCCCCGCGGGACTGGAACTCCTTGAGTTCGACCAGCGGCGGCAACGCCAACGCGTGTCCATGCGCAAGCGGAAACTTTGGCGGGCGGACCATCGAACCGTCCAGATCGAGCCACTCGGGGTCCAGCGCGCCGAATCGCGTTTCGGCTACGAGTAGTTTGGGCGGATCGAACGCTTCGAGCCATTGCCGACAACGGGCCACCAGCGCCGGATCGCGGCGATCGAGCCAATTGAGGACGACGACATCGGCCATCTGGATTTGGTCGTGGAAGACGTCGCGATGGACGACTCGCGGATTGTCGAAATCCTGGGGATCGACAACGCAAATCGTGGCGCGGAGATCGATCAGGTCGGCGAAACGGCCACCGCGGAGCGTGTCGATCACCCGCGCCGGATGCCCTGCCCCGCTCGGCTCGATCAGCAGCCGATCGGGCCGGGTAGCGCGAATGAACTGTTCGAGCATCGGTCCCAGCGGCAGCGCCGTCGAACAGCAAAAGCAGCCGCCGCCGAGTTCCTGGACCGCCAGCTCGGACGACCCGTCCTCGAGCAACGCTTGGTCGATCGAAACCATGCCGTACTCGTTGACGAACACCGACCAACGGGCGTTCGCGGGTCGCCGGGGAAGCAATCCGCGAATGGCGGTTGTCTTCCCCGCGCCCAGGAACCCGGTGATCAAGTTGGTCGGGACGCGGGCAGGCGTCGCCCGCGCCGGTCGAGTTTCCCCGAGCGGGCTCATCGTCGCGTCGCCATGGGGCGGATTCGCCCAATTGTGCTCGAGGGTCGCGTTCGCGTCATTCGTCGGTCACGCAACCTTCCGAAGCCGATTTCACGCTCTTGATGTACTTGTAGAGCGTTCCTCGCGTCGCCTTGTACGGAGGCGCTTTCCAGGCGGCGCGGCGCGCGGCCAATTCGGCATCCGACACATGCATGTCGATACGTCGTTTGTCGGCATCCACGGTGATCTTGTCGCCCGTTTTGACCAGCGCGAGCGGTCCGCCTTCCTGCGCCTCCGGCGTGATGTGGCCGACGATGAACCCATGCGAGCCACCGGAGAAACGGCCGTCGGTCAGCAGCGCGACATCGGACCCCAAGCCGGCTCCCATGATCGCGGAAGTCGGGGTGAGCATCTCGGGCATTCCCGGCCCGCCTTTGGGGCCTTCGTAGCGGATGATCACCACGTCGCCCTTATGGATCTTCTTTTGTTCCAGGGCGGCGAGCATTTCCTCTTCCGAGTCGAACACGTTGGCGGTGCCGGTGAACACCAGCCCCTCCTTGCCCGTGATTTTCGCCACGGAACCTTCGGGAGCGAGGTTGCCTTTGAGAATCTGAATGTGGCCAGTCGCCTTGATCGGTTGCTCGATCGGCTGGACGATCGTTTGGCCGGGCTTCAGTCCGGGCAGACTGGCGAGGTTTTCGCCCAGCGTCTTGCCGGTCACCGTGAGGCAGTTGCCATCGAGGTAGCCCTTTTCGAGCAGATACTTCATCACACCGGGCGTGCCGCCAATCTCGTGCAGATCCTCTTGCACCCATTTGCCGCTCGGCTTCAGGTCGGCCAAATACGGCACACGGTCGCTGACCCGCTGGAAGTCGTCGATCGTCAAGTCGACGCCGACCGACCGAGCCATCGCGATCAAGTGCAGTACGGCGTTGGTGGAACCGCCGACCGCCATGATGACGACCATCGCGTTTTCGAACGCGGCGCGGGTCATGATGTCGCGTGGCTTGATATCGCGTTCCATCAGGTGCAGCATCGCCGCGCCCGCTTGGAAGCATTCGTCCAGCTTCGCGGGATCCTCGGCGGGGATCGACGCGCTGTAGGGCAGCGACATTCCCATCGCTTCAATAGCGCTGGCCATCGTGTTGGCGGTGTACATGCCGCCGCACGCGCCAGCCCCCGGGCAGGAACGCTTGACGATTTCCTTCCGTTTGGCCTCGTCGATCGTGCCCGCCAAATACTGGCCGTAGCACTGGAACGCGGAGACGATGTCGAGCTTTTCGCCTTCCAGGAAACCTGGCTTGATGGTGCCGCCGTAGATCATCAACGCGGGCCGATTGAGCCGCCCCATCGCGATCAGGCAGCCGGGCATGTTCTTGTCGCACCCTGGCAGCGCGACCAGCCCGTCGTACCACTGCGCGCCCATGATCGTTTCGATCGAGTCGGCGATCAGATCGCGGGACTGAAGCGAGTAGCTCATGCCATCCGTGCCCATCGAAATACCGTCGCTCACACCGATGGTGTTGAACCGCATTCCGACCAAACCGGCCGCTTGCACGCCTTCCTTCACCCGCGCGGCCAGCGTGTTCAGATGCATGTTGCAGGTATTGCCCTCGTACCAAACGCTGGCGATGCCGACCTGCGCCTTGTTCATATCCTCTTCGGTCATACCGGTGCCGTAGAGCATCGCCTGGGAAGCGCCTTGGCTTTTCGGCTGCGTGATCCGGCGGCTGAACTTGTTGAGCGGCTCGCTCATCATGAAACCTTTGGCTGTTGGAGAACTGGCTTGGGAACGACGACGGGAAGGACGGGAAACTCGCGCACCACCGTGCCTCGGGCATCCGGTTTGAGAGCCGCCGATTTTAGGCTCCAACCGCCCGGCTGGGCAGGGGCGCGCCGCACCTCCCACCCCACATCACGCCATCGCTGGCGGATCACGCGAGCTTTTCGAGTTGCGGGAAAATCTTGGTGAGGAACAGCCAGCCCCCGGCGATCAACATTCCGAGCGCGGAGACCCACAGGCAGATATCCCAGACCAGACTTGGTTTGATCCGCGCGTCAGTGCGGCGGTAACGGAAGTAGATCGCGGCGAACGACAACATCGGCAGCATCATCGCTTGCATCGCGCCGCTCGCCAGGACCAGCGTCGTCGGCTCGGGGTATGCCAAGTACATGGCGAGGCACACGAGCGGGTAGAGGCCGCTGAATAATTTCACGATTGTCGGGTCGACATCTCCGACAAGACTCTGCCGGCGAAACACTCGCCAAGCATCCGCGCTAACCCGAGCGTGGCCGGCGATGGCGACGAAAAATGTCGAATACAGCACCGCGAAAGCCCCGAACAAAAACACGGGGCCGGTCCAACCACCGAAAACAGGCTCGTACATGATCGACAGCGTGCGGATCATGTCGTTGCCTTTCGGCACCAGATGAATGCGGCCAAGGGTGGCCGCGCCGAGCAAGTAAAACGCCACGGTGGCGAAGGTATAGACGCCCATCGAACACCAGGCATCCCATCGCATCACTCGCAGCCATCCGCGGGCTCGATCGACCCACGCCGCGGAATCATCCTTTTGACCCACGAAGCGGGCATAGCCTTTCTCGACACACCAGTACGGGTAGGCGATCAACTCATTGGCTCCGACGCCGATGATGCCGAACGTCGCGAGCGCCGTGGTCAGCGGATAGAACGTCGAACCGTCCGGCATTTCCGTCTTCGGCGGCAACCGGCAACTCAGCCCAAGCCAGATGTCCGACCAAGTCACGGCCCACTCTGGCTGGGCCTGCAGCATGAACACGTTGAGCACCGTGACCAGCGTGAACACAGCGACCATCAAGGTCGAGGCCCATTGGATCAGGCCGTAACGGCCAGCGACGAGCAACACCGAGGTGATCAGCGTAACGAGCGTCGCCCAGAGCAAATGATCATTGGCCGCCTTCTCCAGTCCGGGTTGGCCAGCGGCTCCTTTCAGCCGAAGCGTGGATGCCTTGATCGCTTCTTCCAACGTTTGCAGCTCCTTCCGCAGCGTCGCCGCTTCTTCGCCGCCAGCCGCCTCGCCACCGCCAGCCGCTTCTTCGCCGCCAGCCGCCTCGCCACCGCCAGCGGGCTTGACGTCGACAGCGGGCTTGCCGCCGACAGTCGCCAGCCGTTCGAGCTTGAATTGCAACATGTGCTGGTTGTAACGAGCCTTCGCGAGCGATTCGGCCTCGCGGTTGTAGGCCCGGCCAGCGTCGGTGAGCGGCACGCTGATCGCCATGGCTTGGCCGACACCGCCGACGATTCCGCCGAGTTGTCCGAGGCTGACCAGGAACATCGCGAGCCAGTACCAGGCGAGCCAATTCGCGCGGGCGACGCCCAGGTTCAGGACAGGCCCTGGCGTCTCGTTCATGCCAACCATCGAAGCCTGTCCGGTGGAAATGGCGTATCGACCGAACTCGACTTGCACGAACACCTTAATGACGCAGCCGACGAGGATGAGCCACAGCAGCCAGTACCCCGCCAGCGCCCCGGTTGTTGTCGTGCCGATCAATTCGCCCGACCCCACGATGGAACCGGCAATGATCAGGCCGGGGCCGAGCCGGCGAAGAATGCCGAGCACGGAGACGGGCGGATGTTCAGTCAGGATTACAGAGTCGGGTGAGGGGGTGGTCATCCGCTGGGCCGCCTTGTCAAAAATCTACCGTTCCGGGATCTCAAGCGTTCGGAAAGACGGGGGTTTCCCCGCTAAGCGGCAACTATGATGCTAATCCCGACGTAACTTGTCTAATGGGCAGGCGGCCTCGGGGAAAAAGTTCGGCGTTTTTTGAACTTTTTCGAGTGCCAAGTCGTCAAAGCCACCACAGCAAGCGTTCGAGCCATCCGGTCACCCCCACTGTCGGGTGAACGGCGTCGTTCGAATCGTAAGTCCTCGTTTTGCAGCATTGCCAGATTTGTTCGATGCGTATCTTGGGCTAGGGCATTCAGAGTGCGGCCCGAGCCAGCGACGCATTTCGGTCGACTCGTCTATCCAGGTGTTCCATGTCGCGTTTCCACCTTCGACTCTTCCGCCTTTCCAACGCTCCACACTGCGAACAACGATTGCCTGGAACGCCTTGGTCGAAGACCAAAGCCAGCAGTCGCCATTTCCCCCAACCGCTCGACAGCGGCCTTTCCAAAAAACGGCCTTGGCTCTGGATCTGGAAACTCGCGCTGGTCGCAGTGCTCGCAGCGGTCGGTGTCACGACCAATGCCACAGCACAGCCCCCAGCGACCCCGCCGGCGACAACCAACCCGCCCGTAACGACTCCAGCCGCAACGACTCCAGCCGCAACGACTCCAGCCGCAACGACTCCAGCCGCAACGACTCCAGCCGCGACGACTCCAGCCGCGACGACTCCACCCGCGACGACTCCACCCGCAACGACTCCAACCGCAACGACTCCAGCCGCGACCACTCCAGCCGCAACGACTCCAGCCGCGACGACTCCGCCCGCAACGACTCCCGCGCCGACTCCCTCAGTTCCGCCCGAGCCTGTCGCGAAGGCACGGTCTCCCAAGAATCCGTGGGGGCCCAATGTCATCCGCGAACAATCGATCTACGTTCCGTACTCGAAGATTCGCGAGACCTTCGAACGCGATGGTCGTGGCGTTTTTCTGCCGTACGAAAAGTTCCAGGAACTGTGGCGAGCCGCGCGTTCGGCCACTGACAAGCAGGTAGCCGCCGGTCCGCCGACTGGTGCGGTCGTGACGGCGATCGAGAGCGAAGCCACCGCGCAACGGGACGTCATGCGAGTCGTCGCGACACTCCGCGTGGAACTGCTGGCCCCAGGCTGGCATCGTTTTCCGGTTCGACTGGGAGATGCCTCGATCCTTTCAGCACGCTGGGGCGACGAGCCCGCGCATTTGGTGTTCGATACCGAACGATCCGGCTATTACGTGCTCGTCAAAGCCGAGTCTCCACCGGCGAAAGACAAGGCCCCCAAGGACGCGCCCATGCAGGACGCGAACTCGAAGGACGCGAGCATCGCCAGCGAAACGGCCGACGAGCCGGAACTTGCGGCTGAACCGCCGTTCGCGCCCCAACGACGCGAACTGCGGATCGAGTATGCCAAGCCGTTCGCGAAGCTGCCGGGACACAATCGCGTTTCCTTCGAAGCGCCTCAAGCCGCGATCAACAAGTGGATCATCAAGATCCCCCAGGACAGCGCCAAAATCACGCTCGAGCCAGACGTGGCGGCCGCCGAACCATCTCCAGCCGCGCCCGTCGCGGCGCCACCTGCCAACCCGCCTGCCAACCCGCCCGCGCCAGTCAACGAGTTAACGGTGCTGCAAGCGTTCGTGGGCGCGGCTCCGACGGTGCGGATCGACTGGACCGCGAAGAGCGAGGGAGCCGCCGGACTGGCCGCCGTCGTCAACGTCCAGGCCCGCCATCAAGTGCGAATCGACGAAGGTGTCGTGCGCACGCAGACGCAACTCTCTTACGAGATCAGCCGCGCTGAAGTCGCGCAGCTACTCGTCGAGGTGCCTTCCGACCATCGAGTCGTGAACGTGTTCGATCCGAATGTGCGCCAGTGGGAAGTCAAACCAGCCGGCGACAAACAACGCGTGTCCGTGCAGCTGTTCCAGCCCGCTCGCGCCACGCAGACGCTCGTGGTGGAAACCGAGAAACTGCTCGCCGACATGGCCAAGCTGGAGCCTTCGATTCCAGCGGTCCAGGCTGTGGATGTCGTGCGACAACAGGGCACCGTGCTCGTAAAGCTGGCGCCGGAACTGCGCGGCGAAGTGACCAAGCGAGTCGGCTTGGCACAGCTTGACGCCGCCGACCTGCCGAAAGATCTCGCGAGCACCCCGTGGGACTTCCTCTTCCGTTACGCGACCCTGCCATTCGAATTGACCCTTTCGCTGGAGAAGATCCAGCCGCGAGTGCAGGTCGAGGAATTGGTGGAAGCGTATCTCGAGCCGGATCGGCTGACCGCCGAACTGTTGGCGGTGTACACGATCGAGCGTGCCGGCGTGTTCCAGTTGGAACTCCAGGCGCCGCCGGGCTACGAACTGCGCGAGGTCCGCGGACATAAGACAGCGGATGCCGAACCGGTGACGGTGGACGCCCATCGGCTGGAAGGCCCCATGAAAGAACGGCTGATCGTCAGTCTAGGCCGCAAGGCGATGGGCAAGGTGGGCCTTGTCGCGCGCTTCGAAAAGCGGCTCGACGACCCCAATCTCCGCCAGCCGACCGGGCGAGCCACGCCGTTCGAATTGCCGCTGCCGCGTGTCGCGACGGGCAGCGTGGAAGGCGAAACCGGACGACTGGTGGTTTACGGTCCCGAATCGCTGCGGCTGTACGGCGAGGAGCTCGAAGGGCTGCGGGTGATTCCCGCCGCCGAAGCGCTGCAAGTTTTGCCGTCGCAGCGAGCCGGCCGATTCCCGCTGGTGCGCGAAGTGCTCGCTTATGGATTTGGCAAGACGTCGGCGAAAGCGAAGGTTTCGGTGGAACGCCGGCGTCCCGCGATCACCGTGAAGCAATTCGTGGTCGCTCGCTTTGAAACGGGCGCCGCGAAGTATGAGGCGACGTTGTTCCACGACATCCGCTACAGCGGTGTCAAATCGCTGCGTGTCGATGTTCCCGAAGCGCTCGCCGCGCGGATCCACAATGATACGCCCGCTTATCGTGAACGGATCGTCGCCGACACCGACCCGCCGCCGGAGAAGGGCTACGTCGCGTGGACTTTTTCGGGCGAAACCGAGTTGCTGGGCGCGCACACGATCAAGCTGAGCTGGGAAACGCCGCTGGATGATCTGGCTGCGGGCGCTGGATTCGTTGTCGCCGCTCCGCGACTTGTGCCACGCGCTCCCGAGTTGGAACGGGCATGGGGCCAATTGGTGGTCGCGAAAGCGGAAACGCTGGATGTGCGTCCCACCGGCACGCCACGCGGCGCCCGGCCGATCGATCCACAACACGATCTCATGCCTGGCGTTTCGGTCGCTGATGCCGCCCGAGCGTTCGAATTCCAAGCCGATTGGCAGTTGGACCTCAATGTTCAACGTTATCAACTGGAGGAAGTCAAACGCACGGCGATCGAGTCGGCGTTGATTCGCATGGTGGTCACCCGCAGCGGCAACACGACCGTGCATGCCGCCTACCGGGTCCGCAGCGCCCGTCAACGCTTGGGGCTCACCCTGCCCGCCGACTTCCAACTCGATACCCAACCGCTTCGCGTCAATGGCGAACGCCGCGACCTGGAGCGCGGCGACAAAAACGAGCTGTTCATTCCGCTGCTCAACAAAGCGGCTGGCGAACCGCTCGTCCTCGAATTGCGTTACACCATCCCGCGCGGCGCCTCCCGGCTAGACCTCCCCGAGTTCCTCGATGAACCGGCCGTGCAGCAAGTGTTCCTCGCCGCGTACCTGCCTGAGGAGCAAGCGCTGCTCGGTTCACGGGGCCCATGGACGGAAGAGTTTGATTGGCAGTGGTCAATCGGCGACTCGCCGGTGCCCACGGCGCGGCTCCAAGATCTCTCCTTTCTCGAAACGCTTGGCGAAGACGTTCAGCTAGAACGACCGATCGGCGATGACTTCCCGATCGACGGCATCCGCTACGTCTTCTCCGCGCTCCGACCGGAAGCGGCGCCGAAAGGCAGCTTGTCGCTGACTTCGATCCGTCGTGAATGGTTGCATGCGGCCGCGATCGCCGCCGCCATCAGCTTGTGGCTCGTGGGCGCCGGTCGAGGATTGCAGCAACGACTCACGCTCATGATTTTCGTCATCGGCGGTTTGCTGTTCCTAGGCGTCTTTCTGACCACGTTCGTGCGGCAACTGGCCGACCACGTGCTCGTCTGGTCGCTAGTCCTGGTGGTCGCGGCATGGCTCGCGCAGTCGACTTACCAATTCTTCCGCCGACTGCCGGGCTGGCTGTCACCGCCAGCGCCGATCGGCGATGGTTCCAACGGTGGCGCTGGCGCGACAGGCGACAATGGCCCGAGTGACCCGCAAGCTAGCGATAACTCCGGACCTCCGACGGCGCCCCATTCACCTTTCAGACCACCAACGTCCCCAGTGCCCCCGGAGGCTCCGTCGTCCGCCTCCCATTCCGAGCCGACCGCCGACCCGTCGGTGGCCGCCGGCGCCGTGACTGCAGCGACTGCGATTCCCGCGGTCACGGATGCCGCGACTTCGAACCCCGCACACGTTACCGCGCCCGTCACCGTGGAATCGATGTCACCGAGCCAGGTTGCCGAGCGT
>CAIXSC010000765.1 GCA_903921945.1 uncultured Planctomycetaceae bacterium | reverse complement strand
GCCCTTGCCATCGGGTGACGCGTGGCCAGACCAAATTCCTCGGAACTGAGATCTCGCCGGCAGTATCATCCGCGTCACCTCAAGCAGCGACGCTTTAAAGTCTAAACAACAAACCTTACGGTATCGGCTCCCCGTTTCTCGGGAAGTTGATGCTGTTGAACTCAGCACCTTCTGGCAAGTTGTCGTCGCCACCTGGACCGTCGAAGGTGATGCAGTTATCAGCCATACCAAATCCAACCACGTCATTGTCTGTCTGATCGACGCTGTCACACTCATCTAATTCATCCAGGAAATCGAAGCCGGCGACGTTGGAATTGTGATAAACCACGCCATCGATTGAGTAGCTTTGATTGATATCCTGCAGCGAACCAACCACGTCCGACAACTCGCTAATGACCGCGTCCCGAGCCGCAGTCAAGCCGACCAGCAGTCCTAAGACGGCAATCGTCGAGAGCATCATCAATTCCGACGAAACGACGAAACCACGCTCGTCGACCGCCAACCTTTGGATTCCTTCAGCTATTCGCATAATTACCACGCTTCCGCATCCCGCGAGGGACACCGTACGCGAAAATGCTCGTTAGCAGAAACGCATTCGTTTCGGGCTACTAAACATTGAAACCACTAGGCCGAACTCTCCGGTAAAGGCGGTGACCCTCATGCCGCTCAAATCGCTAAGGAAATGGAGTACCCACAGCTGCCAAAGGTGAACCTTCGGAGGTTGGCGACACTTGCACATCCAAACACGCCGGTTCGGCACCAGCGGGATCACTCAACGTCGCCGCGTCGTCCGTGAACGACGCCGTCCATAAAGTTCCCAGAGTCGCGTGAACGATCGTTCCACTGAATGATTGGTCCACGTTATCCAAGGCTACCGCCACATCCCCCATTTCCTGCACGACCGCGTCTCGAATCACCGCCAAACCAATCATGGCGCCGATCGCCGTCAGCGATGTCACCAAGATCGTGTCCACAGGAGCCAATCCCCCGCGGACATCCAACCATAGCCCAAGAATTAACCTGTCAAAGAAAAAAAACTTTTTCATTTAAGGGAGCGCCTCCCCCTCCTGGATTTGCGTCGAGAAGGTGATACCCGCAGGTGCGTCTCCCGGTGCTTGTGTGTCGTCGCCGACGTCTGTTTGGTCCTCGTAGCTGAAATTCCTGAAGGTTGTCACAACCGTGATAACCGGATCGTTGGTCGTGGTGGTCAGGCCATCCAAGTCGCCAAAATTCGAGGTTATCGTGACCACTCCGCTCGATACGGTGATCCCGGCTGTCGTGTTTTCCAGGATGGCGAACGAGTACGACTGGTTTAACGCGTTAATCGCCGCTCCCGTGTCCGCCAATTCCTGCATGATCGCATCGCGGTAGGACACCAATCCCACAATCAAGCCAATACAGGCGATCGTCGCCATTAATATCAATTCCGCCGACACGACGAATCCGCTCTCGTCGTGCCACAGCGTCTTCCATGACTTCATGCGGCACTCCTTCTTACGTACCACTTCGCCATAACCTTAAAGCTCGACCCGCGTGACTGAGGAATGTGTAATTTTTCTCGATGGCCGGTCCATCCATACTTTCGATTTCTTTTGACAGCCACTGTCCAGCGCGAACCAAGACTTCACGCGGCGGATGGAATTCGGCGGGCGCCATGGCCCACCACTCCAGGGCGTGGCCCGTTGCGAGGATGCGCCGGGAGAGCGGCGTCTCCAGCTTTTCATCCCGGGCAGCCGACTTCGCGTCGGGCCAATTCTGGTCCCAGAAGCCTTCCGGAGCCTGGCTGGCGACGAGGCGTCGAGTCGCTTCGCGAAGGTGTGCGCTAATCTCCGCGCGCGTCGCCTCGTCCAATAGCGGCTTCTGCTCATCGATGCGCAGTAGCATCACGAGCGTGTACAGCCGATGGTTGCCGTAGCAAACGCCCTGCTGGTACTGTTGACGCATCAGCCGGCGAGCACAGCGGTTGAAGTCCATTCGTTCGCCATCCACCGAGTACCAAGCGGAGCCATCGACGGCATAGAGCGCGGCGGCGAGCGTTGTCCATTCGTACTCCTGTTGGTTAATCTCGAAGCGGGCGATGGCGCTGGCCAGCATCGTTCGTAGCTGCACGGTTTGGCCCGGCAGTGACAGGTCGAAATCGAGCGGTGTGCCGCACTCGGCCAAGGAGGCGAGCGTATGGTCCACGTGGCTCGCCGTGGCATTGCCCTGCTGCATGCGCACAGTCACGAGGCCGTTGCGCATCGACATCAACGGCTTGGTCTCATTGCCCCATGCCGCCTTAAACACCTCGTGGTCGACCAGCAACTTCCTCAATTCCTCTCCCGACAGGCAGGCCGGGTCGGTAAACGTCGCGTCAACGCCCCAGAACCGCAGCGCATGATCCACGTAGTTGATCTTGGGCTGCGAGTGTCGCAGTCGCGGTTCGAGCTTTTTCAGCACCGCCGCCAATTGTTCGTCGGTCACGATCAGCGGGTTGTTATGGAGCGGTTCGACGCGAATTGGCTCCAACTCGAACTGCGGTAGACGTGGCCGCGGATCGCGGCTTAATCCCGCGACACTCGGCACAGCCACCAAGGCCGCGAGGAATGCCACCTGTGACCACCCAAAGACAAGCATCCACTTGCTATTGCGAGCTTTGTTGTGCGGGCGGTTCATTCGCCAGCCTCCTTTCGCCGAGCGACCAACGCCGATTCGTCCTCAAACACGACCGTCCAGGAATCCAGAGTGCTTTGGACCCCGTCCGCCAAACGTGGCTGCGTCTGTTTGTCGATCGCGAGGTATTCGACGCCGTAACGGTCCAGAGTCCTTGTCCAAGTGCCTTCGGCCCGCGTCACTTGCGAGTAGTCAGTACGCACGATTCGCGGGAGAATCGAGGCGTTGGAATTCGCCGCTACCTTGATGCCCGCAGGGCCGTTCCATCGCAGCCAATCGCCCCACTCCTCGGGGCACCAAACCAAGCCTTTCGGCGTTTGCCCGCGGAGAAACTCGGCGACCGCGTGCGGCGTGTCGGGTGAATAGATTCGGTTGAGCGGCCGTGGCTTGCCTCCGAGCAACGGTGTCGCAAGCGGCGATAGCGCGAAAGCGACCCAGATCATCAGCAGCGAGGCCAGGCTGTAGGCGAACTGAAACGGTTGAGCGGATTCCTCGGCTGAGTTCGCGTCGGCGGTTCGTGCCGCCCTGAGCGACTTGTCGGCATCCGTGCTACTGGCTGCTTCGCGTGTATCGAAAGCACTCGTGGCCTGAACTGCCGTCACCGACTCCTTCGGGATCAGCCATCCGCGGTCCCGGAAAATCCGCGAGGCGTGTGGCACAAGAATGCCCGCGGCGACGACCACGAACCAAGGCGTGAGCGACTGACTGAAGCCCGCCAGCAAACTAAAGGCGACGAACGCCAGGACATCGGCCGCGCGAAACGCACGCCGGCTATATCGCAGCAGCACGCCCAACAAGGCCCACATCGCGAGCACGCCGAGCCCTTGCCAGGAGGCGAAGAGCAGCGGCCGGAAGCCACCAAAGGCGGTTCCGAGCGAACTGGTCGTGAGCGCGGCGGCCTGGCGCCACAGATCCCAGCCGAGCGGTGTGCAAAGCGTTGCGGCGATCGATGCCTGAACAAGCCAGATCCGCCAGCGGCGGTCGGCGTCGCGAGCCACCAGTCGCGGATCGCGGCGTTCCAGCCAGCCATCCACAAACTCGCCCACCGCAAAGCACGCGACGGCCACCGTCCCCAGCAACACCGATCCGTCCAGATTCGCCCAGACGGCCATGAGCAACGGCAGCCACGCACCACCCGCCCACCCAGCGATGGAACTCGGCGCCGATTCCGTGCGTAGACGGCGCAACATCAGTAACAAGCCGACGAAACATCCAGCTCCCGCGAGTTCAGGACGCAACACGCCGACCCGTGCCCAGACGAACGGAAGGACGAGGGCCAAGCCGGCCAACATCCATCGCTTACTGGATGTCTCCAGATAAAGCAGTCGAGCCAACCCGATAGACGCTCCACCCACGAGCACCACGAGCGTTGCTTGAAGGGCCAGCGGTCCACCGCCGCGTTCCAATAAGTGCAACAGCAAATCGCTGAGCCAGGAAGTCGTTGTCCAATCCATGCCATCGGCCAACGGCAAAGTTGGATCGACCATGGGCAAGGCGTTGTGTTCGGCAATCCACTGCCCTACCATCGCGTGCCGCCAAGTGACGGCATGGAATAGCGGGATATAACTGAGATACCAGCACCACGCGGTCAGTGCCGCGACAATGCTAAACTGCCCGGCGGATAAGGCGTAACGTTCGCTGAGCACCGGGGTCAGCGGGGTGTACGTCGATTCTGACGGGCGTGGATGGGCGGAAACGGTTTCCACGTTGTCGAGTCCTCAAGAAACGATGAAATCCGAGCGGCGAAAGACTCGCCGGCTTCGGCGTTCCGGTCCCCGGCCGGGGACGGCAACCTGCTGAGCACTTCAGAATTCAGAACTCTGAATTCAAAAAGCCACTCTCCGCGATGCACTTGTCGTGCGCCGGGAAAACGGCCCTCGTCGAAGCTGATCGACTCACAATTCGACGATTGTCGACCTTTTCACGGTTGTTCCGATCGCGCGGAATAAAGAGACTTTGCCGCGCAGTTCTGCAGTGTGGGAGCGATTGACTTGGAAAGACCCGCGCGCGTCCGGCTCCCGCCACCTGCAAATACCACGCCGCCGTTGCATCTTCGACAACGTCGAGCGCGATGCACACGGAACGCTGCACTTGCCATCCGTCAACGATGTGTATTCATGGACATCGCCAACGCTAGGGAGGATGGACGCTTGACAATCGAAGATGCGGAACCCGCGGGAAATCCAGGAACCCGCAGTCCGTCCCAGAGAATCGACGGATTGGAAGTCCGTCGCGTGCTTCGATTCGAGTGGGCTCGTTTCGGATCGGCCTAAGGTAGAAAGATCGATCCAACACTCATCCGATCAGGGCGTGATTGCCGCGATGGCGGCGGCCAATTCC
Source organism: uncultured Planctomycetaceae bacterium (assembly GCA_903921945.1). GTDB lineage: Bacteria > Planctomycetota > Planctomycetia > Pirellulales > Pirellulaceae > CAIXSC01. The sequence continues at coordinate 153 of CAIXSC010000765.1, read as the reverse complement.
AATAGCTCGTTTAACAGCGCGCCCCGAACGGTCGCGAGGCCGGCAATCGTGCCGATTCCCACAAGCGTCAACAGCAGAAGGTATTCGACGAACACGCCGCCACGCCGATCGCGCCACAGTCGCCGGATGCTCTGAAAAGTCTGTTTCATGGCG
>CAIXSC010000764.1 GCA_903921945.1 uncultured Planctomycetaceae bacterium | reverse complement strand
GTCACCACGCCTGTCACCACGCCTGTCACCACGCCTGTCACCACGGCCGTCTACACGCCCTTCGTCATGCCGTTCACCACGCCCCTTCCTACACTACCCGCATTATCGCCTAGCGAGTCGGTTAGACTATGCCGCAGACGGGTTCATGGATGGCGGCGGCACAGTGAGCGGGGGGGACGGGCGATGATGTCAAATCTGCTGATTCGAGCGTCGGCCGGCTCGGGCAAGACTTTTCAGCTTTCGAATCGGTTCCTCTCGTTGCTGGCAGCGGGCGTACCCGCCGACACGCTGTTGGCCACGACCTTCACCCGCGCGGCGGCGGCCGAAATCCAAGACCGGGTGCTGTTGCGGTTAGCAGTCGCGGCGCTCGACGCGGAAGAATTCGCGAAACTAAACCGGTCGCTGGGCGTGCCGGGATTCACGCCCGAAGCTTGTCGCGCGCTCCTATCACAAACCGCGCGAAATCTGCATCGGCTGCGCATCAGCACGCTCGATAGCTTCTTCATTCAGATCGCGCAAGGCTTCTCCTGGGAGCTCGGCTTGCCAGCCGGGTGGCGGATTCTCGATACGCTCGAAGATGCCCGACTGCGGGAACAGGCGATCGCAGCCGTTCTCGCGGACGACGATCGCGCGACACTCAACCGGCTCGTCCAATGGCTGACCAAAGGCGAAGCGCAACGGAGCCTCGGCGAGCTGCTCGCGGACACGGTCGCGACGTTGTACGAACTGTTCCGCGAAACCGATCGGGAAGCGTGGCAGCGAATCAAGCACCCGGCCGGCCTGAGTGACTCGGAGCTCAAGGCCCAGATCGAGGCGTTGCGGCGCCTTCCGATGCCGTCCAACAAGAATTTCCTGAAGGGGCATCAGGGAGACATTTCGCGCGCCGAGGCGGGTGACTGGGAAAAGTTCGCCACGACCGGCATCGCGGGCAAAATCGCCGCGGGCGAAGAGAGCTACCAACGCGTGGAGCTGTCCGGCGATGTGATCGACGCGTACGTGCCGTTGTTGCGGCATGTCACCGCGATTTTTTTGGAAAAGGTCGCACGGCAAACTCTGGCGACCTACGACGTGCTCGAACGCTTCCAGGTTCATTACGAACGGCTGAAGCGACGCGCGAAAGGCGCTCTGTTCAGCGATGTCACGCATCTTGTCGGCAAGTGGCTTTCAGCCCGGTCGACCGCGCCGCTCGACCAAGTCGCGTTCCGGCTTGACGCCCACCTCGACCATTTGCTGCTGGATGAATTCCAGGATACGTCGATGCCCCAGTGGCAAGTGCTGCGGCCGATCGCTCGGCGCGTCACGGAGACCCCAGCCAACGGTTCGTTCTTCTGTGTCGGAGACACCAAGCAGGCCATCTACGGCTGGCGCGGCGGCATCGCCGAAATCTTTCAAGCGCTCGAACAGGAATTGTCCGGTCTCGACCAGACTCCGCTCGATCAAAGTCGCCGTTCATCACCGGTCGTCATTGGTCTGGTGAATCGCGTCTTTCAGGACATGACGAAACACAACAACCTGGAACGCGCCGAAAGCGGCGTCCACGGTTGGTCCAAGGACTACCCGGAACACACGACCGCCATGTCTCACTATCCGGGCTACGTGGCGTTGGAAACGGGCCCCGAGCTGGCGGCTCAGGAGGAGGAGGAAGACAACGGGTCCCACGGCCCGGCTCCGGCACCGGC
>CAIXSC010000763.1 GCA_903921945.1 uncultured Planctomycetaceae bacterium | reverse complement strand
TCATGGCGGAGCGATGCTCGAACGACAGAGCGAGGCGGTCGATCTGTCACAACGCATTCAGCGGTTGGCGATCGCTGCTGTGGTGCGGCAGTTTCGCGCGAGGAGCACAGTGGAGATCGAGCGGTTGGCGGCCGAAGTGTTGCTGGATGCGTTGGAACGCGAAGTCCAGCCGCGGCGACGCACGGCCGCCGAAGCGGCTCGTGCCAACCGGCTGGGACAATGGTTGGTGGACGGTGGTTTTAGCCATTGGCTGGCGGAAACCCTGCCCGCGGATGTGTGGTTAGTACGCGACAGTTAGTGCCACCGACACCAAACGCTTGCGTTTGGCGGTGATCGACGCCGTGGTAAGCCACGCGGCGGCGGCGCCTTGCTGACTGCCAAGCCAATGGCGCTGATTCGGGAGGGCAGGATTGGACGCTGCGTCCCACCGCCGCTAGTCGCCGCGGCGGGCCGCGATGGGCCAGAGGGCTTCCACCCGGTCGCCTCGGCAGGCGTAGATCCGATCGTAGAGATTCACATTCGGATCGCAGTGCGGGACGATGAACTCGAGCCGTTCGCCCAACTTCGGCAGCGCGCCGTTCGCCTCGACACTCACCGCGCCGAATTCATCTCCCGCTTTGGTGTAGACCAGCCCAGGGCGGTTCTTCGCTTCGGGTTTGTGGGCGGTCGTCGCGTCGAGCGCCTTCGTGCCGGCGTCGACCGTGACGCGTTCGGCATGCGCTGCGCTCAACACCGACGTCAGCACCGTCAGGCTGGGTTCGAAGTCCGAGTAGATCGCGCTGCCGTCGCGGCCGCCGATTCGTCGATAGTCGACGTCCATAAAAACGTAGGAGCCAACCTGCAGCTCGGTGAAGCCTTCGATTTCCGCGTCAATGTTGTAGGTGCCCGTGCTGCCACCCGACAAAATGCCCGCTTCGATGCCCGACCGTTCGAATAGCCGCCGCGTCTCGACCGCTTGGCCGATCGCCTTCGCCGACACGCGTTGGCGCTCCGCGAATCCAACCGTGTGCGAAGCGTGTCCGGCGTAAGCCTGGATGCCGCGCACATGCAGCTTCGCGCAACGGGAAAGCTGCCTAGCCAGTTGCAGCGCCGATTCGCCGGGAAGCACGCCGGTGCGTTTGTCGCCGACGTCCAGATCAACGAGCACATCGAGCTCAATGCGGGCGGCTATCACCGCCTCAGACAACAGCTCAGCCTCGAGCGCGTGCCCAACAGAGACCATCAGTCGGCCGCCGCGTTGGACGAGCCGCACCAGCCGGGCGACTTTGCGCGGATCGACGATGGGGGAAGTCAGCAGGATTTCGCCGACGCCGGCCGCGGCCATCGCTTCGGCTTCCGCCACCGTCGCGGCGCAGACTCCAATCGCGCCGGCCGCGATCTGCCGCCGCGCCACTTCGGGACACTTGTGCGTCTTGGCATGCGGACGCAGGCGGCGGCCCGTGCGAGCGGCATGCTCAGCCATCTTCCGCACATTGCGTTCGAACGCGTCCAGATCGACGATCAGCGCTGGCGTGGGGATTTCGTGCTTGGTCAGTCCTGCGGTTTCCATCGGTTCGCTCGCTTCCGACCATCGATCCGACAGGGCTGCCGCTGACGCCGTAGCTGCGGCTCCGCCACCGACAGCCAACGATGCGCTAAGGAACGATCGGCGGTCCATGCGTTGACTCCGGTGTCCTTTGACGTCTGCCAGTCCAGCCGTCGCCTGCTTCGCGACGGTAAACAAACGATGTGGGATAAGATCGGTTTACCACTTCGACAGCGGACCGATCGTGACGGTGGTGCGGTCGGTGAGCGGGTAGGTTTCCAGCAAACGCCGCAGGTCGGCGAGCGTCACCGCTCGATAGAGGTCGACCGTTTCACGCACGGTGCGGTAGACCCGGCGTTGAATCCAGTTGTTGCCCACCGAAAACAGGCGGTTCGCGGGGCGCTCGGCGCTCAGGACAATCTGAGCGCAAAGTTTCGCTTTCGCGCGCTGCAATTCATCGTCGGTAACGCCGTTGGCCTGCACGTCCGCCAATACGGCGTCCATCCGCGTCCAGAGTTCGCGGGCGGCTTCTGGCGGACAGCAAAGGTATGTCGAAAAGACCCCTGTCCCCTGATACTCGTAGTTCGACATGCCGCAGTATTCCGCCTCGCCGGAATCGACGAGATCCCAAAAGAGGCGGCTGCCCGTGTCGTCGCCAACGATCGTGGCGAGCAACCGGGCGGCGAACCGGTCTTTATCGGCGGAGGCCGGAAACGCTCCCAGCTCGAGCGTGTATTGCTGTTTCGCGGAGTCTTTCCGAAGCAAGTGGAACCCGGCCCGCGAAGCGGCTCGCGGCGTCGACCGCGGCGCGTCGTGCCGCGGCCAGCCCCCGCACCACTCGGCGGCGTCGGCCACGAGCTTGTCGAAATCCACATTGCCGGCGGCCGCCAGCACGATGTTCGAAGGGCTGTAACGCGCTTCGAAATACCGCCGCATCTGTTCCGGCGCGAGCGCCTCGATCGACGCGCTGGTGCCCAAAATGCTGCGTCCCAGCGGATGGGGACTAAAGAACGCCGACATGCACTTGTCGTGGGCGCCGTACGGCGGCTGGTCGTCGTACTTGGCGATCTCCTCGAGGATCACCTTCTTTTCCGTGTTGAAATCGTCCTCGCGCAGCGCGGGCCGCATCATGTCCGACAGTAAATCCACGACCCGCCTTTGATACTCGGGCAGCACGGTCGCGTGATACACCGTTTGCTCTTCGGACGTATAAGCGTTCGAGTTCGAGCCGATCTCGTCCAGTTCGCGGTTCACGTCGGCGGCCGACCGTCGATTCGTGCCCTTGAAAACCATGTGTTCCAGAAAGTGGCTCACGCCGGAAACCTCGTCGGTTTCATCGCGCGCTCCGGTCTGCACAAAAAAGGCGAACGCCGCCGAATACGCCCCGGGGGTGCATTCGGCGATGACTTCCAAACCGTTGGGTAGCTCGGCGCGGCGGAATTCCATGATGCGGCTCCTGCGAATCGTGCGGTTCCGCCTAGGCGGTCGCGATCTGAAGAGGTTGGGCGCCCAGCGTGACGACGCTGAGTTTGCGGACCGGGTGAGCGGCCAAGTAACGGTTGATGCGGTCCACGCTCAAGCCATTGACGATCTGCGACAGCTCTTCAATCGTTTGCACGCGTCCGAGGTGGTACCAATCGGACGCCATCGATCCGGTCCGCGAAGCACTTGATTCCTGCTGCATGATCAGCGCGCTTTTCAGAGCCGCCTTCAATCGCGAAAGCTCGGCGTCCGTCACCCCCGCCGACAGTTTTTGGAACTCGGCCAGCATGACGTCCCACGTTTCTTGCGCTCGTTCCGTGGTGGTTCCCGCGTAACCGAAGATCGAACCGCGGTCGCGGAGCGAATGGCAGAAGGCGGAGACCGAATAGCACAACCCGCGGTTCTCACGCACTTCCGTGAACAGTCGCGAGCTCATCCCATCGCTCATCACCCCAACCGCCGCGCGCGCCTCGTAATAGTCCGGGTGTGAATAAGGGACGCTATCATAGGCCATCCAGATATGCGTCTGCGACGATTCGTGCGGAATGTGCTCGTAACCCCCGAGAGGCTCGCCCGTCGCCTGAACGGCCAGCGGCACCGGTTGCCAATCCCCCCAATGCCGACCGACCTTGTCGAGCAACCAGGCCCAATCGAATTTGCCGGCGACACTCATGATCGCGTTGGTTGGCTGGTACTGCGACGCGACGAAACGTTGAACTTCGTCGAGCGCGGTTGCCTCCAAGCTGGGAACGGTTCCCAGGCTGGATTTGCCCCAAGGCGACGGATAATGTCGCGACCGCAGCCGATGCAGCGCACGCGTCGACAATTCGTCTTCGAGCGCCAGCACCTCTTGAATGCACGACTGGCGAGCATCGTCAAACTGATCGTCGGACAAATGCGGTCGGCGCGTCAGATCGGCAAAGATATCAAGCGTTTCGCCGAGATTCTCCGCGGGCATCGCTCCACCGAAACTGGTGTGGGCGGCCGCCACTGACGCCGACGCGTCGCATCCGAGTCGCTCGAGGTCCTCGATAAACTGCCGGCTGTCGCGTTTGCCGCTACCGCGTTGCGCCAATTCGCAGGCCAGACTGGCCAAGCCCGAGCGGTCGTCGGGGTCGCGGGAACAGCCAGCGGGCAAAAGCAAGGTGAGCGCGGCGGACTCGAGCCAGGGCATGGGTTCGGCCAAGAGCGTCAGGCCGTTGGCGAAGGCGTGCGTATGAATCGTCACCGGAGACTCGCGAAAGCAGGGGGAGGAACGAGCCGCCAAGCGGATTACCCGCACGCGACCTCCGCCGCTTTATACACGGTTTTCGTTCGCCGAAAACCCAGCCTCTGGTACAAGCGGATCGCGCCGCTGTTTTGCGCGGTCACCTCCAAAGTAGCCCGCCGCAAGCCGTGCTCCCGGAATCCGGCCAACGCGTGGTAGAGCAAGCACGACCCCAGCCCCCGCCCGCGATGGCCCGGAGTGATTCCCAGGTTTTGGATCGAGCCAATACCCTCGAAGTCGACAATCCCCTGAATCGTGCCGCAATACTCCCGCTCTTCCTCCCCCTTGCCACACCATTGGATGAGCCACGTCGCGGACCGCACAAAGCCATTCCGCCGCGCGATCTCCCCCATCAGTCGACGACACCCTTCGCGGTCGCCCAGGCACGGGAACACGTTCGCGTCGAGCTCGCTGCGGAAGCTGCGATACTTAGCGTCGGCATGCGCCATGAGCAGCGATTCGTCCCACCGCAACAGCCGGTAATGCAACGGCAGGTCCGGCTCGCGGAACAACCGCGCCAGTTCGAACTCCATTCGGTACCGCTTGAAATAGGTAACCGTCATGTCGACACCGGTACGACCCGCGATTCGCTTGCCACGCCCGGCCCCCGCATCGAACGCGGGAGCCATGGAAATCTACCCCTCGATTGCACACCGGTCAACGAACGGCCGGCAGATGAGGTTTCAGCGGTCAGCGGTCAGCTCCTCAATCCGAGTTCACCTGCCACCAACACACTCGCAGCAACTGCCAACCAGCAACTGCCAACTGGCAACTAGCGACTAGCAACCAGCAACTGCCAACTGGCAACTGGCAACTGCCAACTGCCAACTAGCAACTAGCAACGTCATTCCCCCGACCGCAAGTGGCAGTAGCTTTCGTACCGCCGAACGTCGATCCGGCCGTCGGCGACGGCGTCCTTTACCGCGCAGAACGCCTCATGCGTGTGAGTGCAGTTGGGAAAACGGCACAAACTCAGATACGGCCGAAGTTCGCGGTAGAAGTTCGCCACCTCGGCCGCGACCACGTCCCACAATTCAAATTGACGAATCCCGGGCGTGTCGACCACGTACCCGCCGGTTGTCAACGGAATCAGGCAAGCCGTCGTCGTCGTGTGTTTGCCTTTTTCCGTCTCCTCGCTGACCGCGGACACTCGCAATTGCAAGCGCGG
>CAIXSC010000762.1 GCA_903921945.1 uncultured Planctomycetaceae bacterium | reverse complement strand
GGCTCGCCGCCTGCCCAAGCCGGGAAACATTTGCTACGATCCGGCCGCAATGCGCTCTGTCGGCCGTCGGCCGGGCGCTGTTCGAGACTTTCAATGGACGCCCTGCCCTCACCATGCGACGGAACGACCTGCGTAATATTGTCATCATCGCCCACGTCGACCACGGCAAGACCACGCTCGTCGACTGCTTTCTTCGCCAGTGCGGCCAATTCCGTGACAGCCAGTTGCAAGGCGAGTGCATCCTGGACTCGAACGAGCTGGAGCGGCAGCGGGGCATCACGATCCTGGCCAAGAACATCGCCCTGGGCTACAAGGGCGTGAAAATCAACATCATCGACACGCCCGGCCACGCGGACTTCGGCGGCGAGGTCGAGCGGGTCGTGCGAATGGCCGACGGTGCCATCTTGCTGGTCGACGCCGCGGAAGGGCCTCTGCCCCAAACCCGGTTCGTGCTCCGCAAGGCCCTCGAATGCGGGCTCAAGCCAATCGTCGTGGTCAATAAAATCGACCGTCCCGACGCTCGGCCCCAAGAGGTGCTCGACCAAGCATTGCTGCTGCTCATGGAACTCGATACGAACCACTCGTTGACCGAGTTCCCGCACATGTTTTCCAGTTCGCGGGAAGGGTTCGCGACTTCGGATCCGGCGGTTCGCACCGACTCTATCCACCCCCTGCTCGACATGGTCTTGGACGTCGTGCCTGGACCAGATGTGGAACTCGACGCCCCGCTGCAAATGCTCGTCACCACGCTCGACTGGTCCGAGTTCATTGGACGCATCGCCATTGGGCGAGTCTCCGCCGGCACGATCCGCGCCGGCCAGCAGGTCGTCCAGATGAAAGCGGGCGGGCGGACTGTGGCGGGCAAGGTGAGTCAGCTTTTCACCTTCGACAAACTCGGACGGGTCGAGGTGCGCGAAGCCCAAGCGGGCGATGTGGTGGCGGTTGTCGGCCTGCCCGAAATCGAAATCGGCGACACGATCTGCGATGCCGCCGCCCCGCGTGCCATGGAGCGGCTGACCGTCGACGAACCAACGCTCGAAATGGTCTTCACGATCAACTCGTCTCCATTCGCCGGCCGCGATGGCAAGTACGTCACGACCCGCCAAGTGCGGGAACGGCTCATGCGGGAACTGGAACGCAACGTGGCCTTGCGAGTGCGGCCGATCGACGGGAGCGAGGCGTTCGCCGTTTCGGGCCGCGGCGTGTTGCACTTGGCCGTGCTGATCGAAACGATGCGCCGCGAGGGGTACGAACTCTCGGTAGGAAAGCCCAAGGTCATCCTCCACGAAACGGCGAACGGGAAGGAAGAACCTTACGAGTCGCTTGTGGTCGAAGTTCCCTCGGACAAGCTCGGTCCCGTGATGGAACTGGTCGGCGAGCGACGCGGCGAGTTGGTTCACATGGACCCGCGCGGGGACTTCACGCATGTGAGTTTCAGCATTCCGGCTCGAGGGCTCATCGGGTTGCGCACCCGCATGCTGAACGCCACCCAGGGAACGGCTGTCATTCACCATCGTTTCGAAGGCTATCGAGCCGTCCAAGGCGATATCCCGCGTCGTCCCAACGGGGCCTTGGTCTCTATGGTCGCCGGCCGGGTCAACGCGTTCGCGCTCAATACACTTCAGGAACGCAGCGACCTATTTGTCGCGCCCGGTGACGAGGTCTACGAAGGAATGATCGTCGGCGAAAACAGCCGCGATAACGATCTGGTCGTGAATCCCACCCGCGAAAAGAAACTCACCAATATGCGGGCCACCGGTAGCGATGAGAACATCCTGCTGCGGCCACCGCGCAAGATGTCGCTGGAAATGGCGCTCGAGTACATCGAGGACGACGAATACGTCGAAGTGACGCCCACACAATTACGGCTTCGCAAAATCACCTTGAAAGAAGCCGATAGACGTCGGGAAGGCCGTAAAGCCAGCGGCTAATCCTCAAGATCTCCAGCGGAGTTCGCAGGATTTTCGTTTACGACAGCCAGCGGATCTCGACGGCGCGTACGATTCACGCGCCGTCGCCGCGTCTTGTCGATCGAAACACCCCGCAGACGCTGCCAAGCGTCCTGCTGCCGACGCTTCCTTTAGCGTGAGATTGCCATCGCGATAGCCAGATAGCACTACGCGGCCAAACTTTGGTTCCGCGCCGCTTGGCCCGTGGTCCCTACCCCGTGCCGACTGTCCCGTGGTCCCTACCCCGCGCCGCCTGGCCCGTGGTGCCTGCCCTGTAGCACCTGCCACTTCGCGTGTGACGATGGCCGCGGTTCTCTACTTGGCCGCGCGATCGATGCCGATCGACTCGATTTCCAACCGGAAGCTGCCCGGCTTCTTGTCGCTTAGCATGAACCCGAGCGAATTGACTTCCTCAGGTTTCACTGTGCCGGCGTTTTTCATGACGCGGCCGAATGAAGTGGCTTCGAAGCGGTCGAGTGGCACTCGCACTTCGATCCATTCGTCCTTCTTCGTCACCACCGTTGCTCGGTAAGAGAAAGCGATCAAGGGACGGTTGAGGTACAGGTTCAACGAGTACTCGCGGCCGTCACCCCGAATTTTCGCTACCACGGTGTCGCCCGCTTGCAATCCGAGTTTCTTCGCCCGCGACCGCACGGAAGCGAATCCGCCATTGTTTTCCAGGGATAGCGTGCCGAAGAATTCGAGCGTCTTTCGTTCGGAGATCGTGAATCGGCCTTCCGACACACCTCCCATGACGCCGTCGTTGACCGCCTGCCATTCTCGGGCCGACTCGACGCCCGCAAATCGAAACAACGACTGGGTCTGTTCCGGGGCCATTACGAACGCCCCCATCACCGCCACGAGAATGGACGTCGCGGTCGTTGGAATCGTCATCGAATCACCGTCGTTTCCTGAGGATCATTCCGTGCTTTGCCGGATCGCGGGCATCGTAGCATTCGCATTCACGGCTCGAAACATCGCCGCTGCGGAATCGCGGCCAAAGCGTTTCTGGCTGCGACGAACCAGAGGGTAGCCCACTCGTGTGAGAATGTGGTTGGGCTGGGAAAACGCCATGATGTCGTAGAAGACGCGATCCGATTCCCGGTTCCATTCAATGAGAAACCGCTCCTCGCCCCGTTCGACGTGTCCGGGAAGGGTGCCGTAAGCGAATCCAAACCGGGCGACCGGGCCCGGTTCATCCACCGTGTAGACGATGCGGCAGCAGTTTGGCCACCAAAAGCCAACAGCCCACCCTAAGACCGTAACGACTTGACCCACTTCAATCGGCGTCTTCGGGGACCAAACATCGACCCATCCGAGCCGGAACTGTTCCCAGCGCCGCAAGGCGGCCTGGGCCGAGCGGAAGACTAACTCGCCCATTCCGAGTTCGATTCGTGTGCGATCCACGATGAACCCCGCCGGCGGCTTGGCGGCTGTCGCTCCAACCGCCTCGTAGCTAAAGTCCAGCCGGGCCTGATCCGCCATCCAGCTGCCGAGCGATTCGCCGGCCGGTTTTCGAAGATTCAAGGTTTTCATCGCCAACTCGCCCTTGCGGCCGAGCAACCCGCTCGCAGTGGAGGAAACGGGAGAAAGATTCCTGGTACCATAGCTGTCGAGTCAACCGCTGACCACGAGGGAGTTTAACCTATGACGCCGGCCACCGCCGCCTTGAGACCGTCGGAAGCACAAACGCCACCGACAGTTCTGCTCACGGGAGCCTCCGGCTACGTCGGCGGGCGGCTGATTCCATTCCTGGAACAGCGGCCGGTCGCGCTGCGCTGTTTGGCCCGCAATCCCGACAAATTGCGGTCGCAAGTCGCCTCATCGACGGAGGTCGTGAAGGGAGATGTGCTCGACCCGCCGTCTCTGGCAACCGCGTTGAGTGGGGTCGATACGGCCTACTATCTCGTCCACCTCATGTCGAGTTCCCATGACTTCGAGAAGGAGGATCGACAGGCGGCGAGGAATTTCGCCGAGGCGGCACGACTCGCCGGCGTGCGGCGCATCATTTACCTCGGTGGCTTGGGAGACGATGCCGACCCCAAACTGTCACCGCACTTGCGAAGCCGCCACGAAATCGGAGCCATCCTTCGCGAATCCGGGTGCGAGACCATCGAATTCCGCGCCGGCATGGTGATCGGCGAGGGCAGCCTTTCCTACCAGCTGATGAAGTCCCTCACCGAACGTCTACCGGTCATGATTTGCCCTAAGTGGGCGACCACACCCACACAGCCAATCGCGATCCAGGATGTCCTTCAATACCTGCTTGCCGCCCTGGACCTTCCGCCAAGCGGTAGCAGCATCTTCGAAATTGGCAGCCCGGATGTCGTGACCTATGGCGATCTGATCCGCGAGTACGCCCGGCAACGCGGCTTGCGACGGTGGCTGGTCTTCGTGCCCGTATTGACGCCCTACCTGTCCGGCCTGTGGCTTGCGCTCGTGACGCCCGCCACGTACGAAGTGGGCCGGCATCTCATAGAAGGCTTGAAGAACTCAACCGTCGTCCGCGATAACGCCGCGCTCGGCTGCTTCGCGATCCGACCGATGGGAGTCATAGAGGCGATACGACACGCCATCGAGAACGCGGCCAAGGCGTAGCGATCTGGATTCCCCCGCCTC
>CAIXSC010000761.1 GCA_903921945.1 uncultured Planctomycetaceae bacterium | reverse complement strand
CTACCATACGACGGACCAAGACCAGTTCAACAAAGTGCTGGGCAGTCGAGGTGTCCGGCGTGCGTCATTCGCCAACCGTGCCGTCGCCGTTCCATACGTGCTCGACGATATCGTCAAGGCGATCAAGCTCTACTCTTGATCTGCACCGCCGACGTCCAATCTAGACATCCAATCTAGACATCCAATCTAGACGTCCAATCTAGACGTCCAAATCAGACGTCCGCTCCGGACATCCAATCGGGCATGGTCCGCTCGGGCTTCCGCGACCGATCATTCCGATTGCGGCAACCGGTCGCATGCCGTGACGATCTACGTCGTCAAGCCGCGTCCCACCTGGGAGAAAAACTCGTCGGTTTCCGCGGTGCGACGCATGAGTTCGGCGAGCGTGGATGACGCGGCGCTCGTTCGCGGGGCGAATGACCGAACCATCGGGCGCGAGCTCGGGCTGATCGCCGGGGCGACGGGCAAAACCGTCGGTGTTGATGTCGAAGGCACGCTGGCCGTTGCATTCGATCCAGCCCCGCTCACGGCAATCGGTGGCATGCTGTTGGCACTCCTGGCCGTCGCGTGAGCCAAGGTCGAGTTGCGGCCCATGGTGGTTACGACGTCCTCGACGACCGGTTGGTCGAGCACCGTGCTGTCGGCAACTTGAGCGGCGAACGCGGCGGCCAGGGCCGCGTTTTCTTGCAGTTGCATGGTCGTATCGTGGGCCGGGTTGGTGTCATTTTGCCAGCGTCCATTCCACCAGGAAGCGCCGATCACTCGCGGCCAGCGTGCCGCCTTGAGGTCGGTCCAGGCATCGGTGGCCCACGTTGCGGCGCTGCCCAGCGAACTGTTCGAGGTGACGCCGAATTCCGAAACGATGATCGGTTTTTCCGCCGACAGCGCGGCGAGCCGCGGATACGCGGCGTCCATCAGATCGCGGAAGATCGGCCACGTGGTTGCCCTAGGAGTTTTCGCACCGTAGGCGCTGACCCCGAGCCAATCGATGAAGGTATCGCCAGGGTAGTAGTTTTCGAAGCGGTTCCAGGAGACGTCGGGAACGTCTTGGGCGTTGACGTGGAAAACCCAGGTAATGTTGGCAGCGCCTGCTTCACGCATGATCGTGATGATGCGGCGATAAGCATCGCGGAACCGTTCAGGGCCGTCCGGAAGCGTCAAATCGCCGTAGCTGCTTGGGCGGCCACCGCCATTATAAGTGCCGTTCCAGGAGAACCATGAGGCGTTCATTTCCGGGCCGAATTCGACAATGAGCGGAGTGGCGAAGTTCCGCGCCGAACGAGCCCAGGCGCGAAGATCGTTATCGAAGTTGCCGCGGATCAAGTTAGCAAGCGTGAAGGTTGGTTCGGCCTTGCTCGGCACCTCATTGCTGCGAAGCATTAAGCGAATGTATGGAATGGAACCGCGGTCGCGGATCATCGCGGCCGTACCAGCGGGAAAGAGCCGGTTTTCGTACCAGTTGTGAGAGAAGTTGACCCAAGCGGCCGCCTTGCCGGCGGCCGTCTCGTAAGTGGTCAAGTTCGCCGCCGTGACCCAATCACTGGCCCCGTTCGCCCCCCCGGGATGAACTCCATGATAGAGGTCGTCGGCACCGGCCGGCGCCACGATTTGCTGCAGAGCTGGCGTGATCAAAGGTTGCTCGTAAGCACCCAAATCCGGTCGACCGCCGATCGTCCTTGCTGTTCCGGCGAAATCCAGGGGGGCGAACCGGCCGCGAGCGTTGGAACCGCGATCCACCGCCGGACTGCCTCCTTGAACCTGGTAATCGTTGTTCTCCGCGTCAACGAAAACCGGGTCGGCAAAGAACGAATTTCGATCCTGCCGCGATCTCCGTTGGTACTCGGCGAATGACGCGTACTCGACACCGTTCCACAGGAAGCTCGTGTTGGCCGAACCGCTCGAGGCCCAATACATATTGGAATCCATCGCGTTGCTCGCATTGACCACCTCGCCATACACCAAAGCTTGATTCGAACCTGCGACAAACAGGTTGTTGGACACCGTGTTTCCGCTAGCGTATTGAACCCACAACTGGCCCATGCCCGTTTCGAGCGTGTCGTTGCCGACAACCGTGTTGTTGATAAAGAACGATCCGCGAGTCCGTCCAGTCGCTTCAGCATAGCCGCCAAAGACCAGGCCCGCCTTGTCATTGTTGTAGATTAGGTTATTGCGGACCGTGATCGCGATCGAGTCGAACCCTTTGTTCTCCGCTCCAATCTCGATGCCCAAATCATTGTCGTAACTTTTATTGTTTTCGATGACGATGTTTCGGCCACCGTCTACATAAATGCCCGCCGCGTAACCCCCGCCGTAGCTCGACCGGGCGTTGTGGACCGTGTTGCCGCGAACCACGCCGTTCCGGGCGACCTGCTTCGGGTGGATCTCCGTTTCGCCCCCAATGAGATCGATACCGATATTGTTGACGTCGTGAATCAAGTTATTGGAAACGACGAAGTTTTCGACGTTGCCATTGATCGCCAGCGCTTCGCTCGGGGCCGGCTCGGCGTCGTGAATACGGTTGTTGTCGATCGTGACACGGTTCAACGACACTTTCCCCGTGCCGTACACAGCGATTCCCATCGAGCTTGTGCCGCGTAGATCGTGCAAATGGTTGTCGCGGATCTCGATGTTCGTTCCAACTCCCGTCACGAAGATCGCCGCCCCGCTATCGAACGTCGTGTTGTTGATGATCTCGAATCCGCGAAAAACGACGTGGCTGACGTTCTGAATCGTCACGACATTCTCCGTCGCCCCCTCGATCCCGTCGACGTCGATCACCGGTTGCTCGCCCTCGTAAGCCCGCAACGTGATCGGTCCGCCCGCCACACTACCGCTCGCGGGAAACTGGATGCGTTCGCGATAGACGCCCTCGCGAACTTCCACGATGTCGCCGGGCGAGCGGGCCGTGTCCAGCCCCTTTTGAATGGTCAAGAACGGCAGCACCATCGTCCCCGCATTGGAATCGCTGCCGGTCGGCGAAACGTAGAACGTCGCCATCAAATCGCGTCCCTCGAGCGTTTCGAACAGCAAGCGGCGGCCGGCGAGCGAACCGCGGCCGGCAACGCGTGCGGACGAGCGAAGCCCCCGTCGGAACTCGCGACTCGGTCGCCCGGACGGCGATGCTGCCGATCCGACCTGGCGGCCATGGCACTCCGGCCCACCATCTTCCAACGCTGTTGTGCTATTCGCCTTCCGAGACGCCGCCATGTTCGCACCCTCCGCCAAAAATGGCCAAGTCCACCGCCCCGCAACCCAATCAACCGCCGCCCTCGCGGGGCGTTTTGCCACGAACGGCCAACCGAGCCGGCCCAACTCGGAGATCCCATTTCGTAGGCACAACCACCAGCACTGGCACCTGACGCAGGAAGAGGTCGCGGCCAAGACACCGCAAAGCCGCGACAACCCCCACAACCCAATCCCCAGATTACACCTGTAGCATTGCGAGCATAGCGGCTGGACAATACCGTCGCAAGCGAAGCGGGGGCCCGTTCCAAACCGTGGCCAGACCGGTTCGCGTACCGCGTTCCCGCCGACTTCACCCGCTCGCCCCCCTAAGTCTCTCGAGTCCCT
>CAIXSC010000760.1 GCA_903921945.1 uncultured Planctomycetaceae bacterium | reverse complement strand
GCCTACTCCAACCGGTGTCACAGCACATTGTTGGGCTCCCGAATACCATGAAAAAATCTCAGGACTTTCTGTGGCTTTCGGCAGGCGAAAAAGTGTCCTGACACCTTTCCCGCGCGACGTGATACGATTGAATTCCTACCAACCATCCCACCCACGAGGCTGCGGTCCGATGTCGCGACTCCTCGAACGCTTTCTCCGCTACGTCACCATCGATACGACGGCCGACCCGGCCTCGACGAGCTATCCCAGTTCCCCAGGCCAATGGGATCTCGGCCGAGTGCTGGTTTCGGAACTGCGCGAAATCGGACTGCAGGATGTCGAATTGGACGCGCACGGCTTGGTGTGGGGCACCGTGCCCGCGACCGTTGACGGCGACGTTCCGGTGATCGCGTTCAATTCCCACATCGACACGTCGCCAGAGACTACCGGCAAGAACGTCAAGCCGCAAGTTATTCGCGACTACCAGGGCGGCGATATTATGCTGCCGGGCGACCCCACCAAAGTGATTCGTGTCGCGGACTGCCCCGAGCTCGCACAACTGACCGGCCGCACGATTATCACGACCGACGGCACCACGCTGCTGGGCGGCGACGACAAAGCGGGCGTCGCCGTGATCGTGGAAATGGCGGCCCGGCTGATGGAGAACCGGTCGCTGCCGCACGGTCCCGTGAAAGTCCTATTCACCTGCGACGAAGAGATTGGCCACGGCATCGACCACGTCGACTTCGCCAAACTCGGCGCCACGGCCGCGTACACGCTCGACGGGGCCGGAGCCGGCGAGATCGACGTCGAGACCTTTTCAGCCAACCAAGCGGTGGTCACGGTCCGCGGCGTCAACATCCATCCGTCGATCGCGAAAGGCCGGATGGTGAACGCGGTCCGCGCGGCGGCCGCGCTG
Source organism: uncultured Planctomycetaceae bacterium (assembly GCA_903921945.1). GTDB lineage: Bacteria > Planctomycetota > Planctomycetia > Pirellulales > Pirellulaceae > CAIXSC01. Next base: position 1,940 of record CAIXSC010000760.1, on the reverse strand, counting down.
GTCGACCGCCTTCCCCGCCAAACGCTGGCTCCGGAAGTGACCGCCGGCCGCGACGGGTTCCTGCACCCGTATCACATCGAGGGCGGCGTGGCCCAAACCACGCTTTGGATCTTGCTGCGGGATTTCGATTCCGCCGCGCTTGATGCGCAAGCGGCGATCATCCGCCAAGCGGCCGTCGCGGTGGAACGCGACTTCCCGGGCGTTGCGATCGATGTGTCGGTGAAGCCTCAATACCGAAATCTTGGCGACGGATTGAAGGCCGAGCCGCGAGCGGTTGAGTACGCCGAAGAGGCTTTCCGCCGGCTCGGGCTGCCGGTTCGCCGCACGATTGTCCGCGGCGGCACGGACGGTTCGCAGATGACCGCCCGCGGGCTCCCCACGCCCAACCTGTCGACGGGCCAACATACGCCCCACTCGCCGCTGGAATGGGCTTGCCTCGACGAAATGGAGCAAGCCGTCCAAGTCATCACGCAACTTGTCCAAGTCTGGGCCGGCAAGTAGAGGACGCCACCGTGCTGGATCATCCGCCATCGCAGTTCCGATTCGCGCGGCGCCGCTGTCTGCAACTGACCGGCGTCGCGGCCGTGGAATTGACACTCGGCCCGCGTTTCCTCAGCCGGCCGAGCCGCGCGAATCCGCTCGAACGTCCGGAACGGCGCCCGCTTGAGATTCTCGTCATCTCCGACACTCATCTGGGCTACAAAGGACAAGAGTCGGCGCGGCGGCAATGGCAGGCGACCGCCGAGGCGTTGGCAAAGGCGCCAGGGGCTTTGGTGCTCCATTTAGGCGATGTTGTCGACGGCGGCCGAGAACCGCAGTATGCCGTTTACCAAGAGATTCGCGAGCGTATCGGCAAGCCGGTCCATGAGATTCCGGGGAATCACGATCCGGCCGAGTTATTCGCCCGCCACATCCGTCCGGCTATCGATACCGTCGTGGAACTCGAATGGATCCGGTTCGTCCTGCTGAATAACTCGAAGCCCGAATCCCACGACGGATTCCTCGCTCCACGGCAACTTGAATGGATCGACGAGCAGTGTTTGGCGGCGGCCCGCGACAAAAAGCTTGTCGTCATCGGCCTTCACGTCCCCGCCCACCGCAACGCGCATCCCGATCGCGGCTGGTTCATCAAGCCGACCGATGGCCAAACTCGGCTCTATGAACTGCTCGCCAAACACCGCGATACCGTGCTCGCTCTGTTTCATGGGCACTTCCACAACGGACTCCGCGGCTGGGACGACCATCCGCCCTGCCACGAAATCTGCTTTCCTTCCGCGCTTTACAACCAAGATCGCAAACTCCGCGAACAGCAGGCCCCCGGCTACAACCTGCCGGAATTCCGACCAGGTTTCACGCGAGTCACCATCGCGCCGGAGAGTCTGCGTTTCGTCTATCAGCCCCTGGGAGGCGCGGAGGGCGTGCCGCACACCGCGCCCATCCCGCGCACCGCGACATGAACCTCGCGTGGCTCGTCGCCGCCCTCCTGGCGGTTCCACCCGCGACAGACGACTCGCGGGCATCTACTGGCCAATCCAGGCCGAAACAGGCCGCGCCGAATCCGGCGGCGCCGGTGACTGCCTTTCGACGGCTGGTCGACGCCGTAGCGCTTGTTGATGGCCGTCGCTTGGCGATCGCTGGTCAACGCAGTGGCACAATCATGATTGTCGACGCCGCGAGCGGCGCGGTGGAACAAGAGATCGCCGTCGGCGAACGGCTGGAAGCGCTCGCGCTCGGCGGCACCGCTCGCCCCGCGCCGGCATCAGCCAACGCGCCCGCATCAGCCAACGCGCCCGCATCAGCCAACGCGCCCGCATCGGACAACGGGCCGGCATCGGACAACGCGCCCGCATCGGCCAGCGCGACTCGAACGCTGCTGGCGGCAGTCGACAGTGCGCGCGATGAACTCGCTCTGTTATCGGCCGACGAAAAGGGGCGCTGGC
>CAIXSC010000759.1 GCA_903921945.1 uncultured Planctomycetaceae bacterium | reverse complement strand
GGCCGAACGCGGTTCGCCTTCCAACCATGCAATCGCCCGCCGATCCGCGCCGCCGCGAAACATCGGCCAGCCATCAACGGCGCCGCGCGACGCAGCCTGCGACGACGCGGCCTGCGACGACGCGGACTCGCTGGTTGCCGTGGCAGAGCCGTCGCCATTCGCGCCGCCCGCCCCGTTCGCTAGCCGGCTCGGCGTGGCGCCATCCGAGTCGCTGGCTCCGCCGTGATGGGACGCGCCGTGATGGGATCCGCCGTGATGGGATCCGCCGTGATGGGCCGCGCCGTCGTGGGATGCGTCAGAACCCGCGAGCGTTGTCGCGGAATCCGAAGAGCGGAGGAATCGGGACCATGAGCGGCTGAGCGTCCGCCAAGGTTGGCCGGTCCAAAGGCTGGCCGCGACGAGCAGCAACACGGCGGACAGCAGCTTTTGATGCCAGAAGAACCGGGCGACAAGGCGCCAGCCGCGGGGTGTGAACAGAGCGAAGAGCAATCCGCCCAACGCGACAAGCAGCGCCGGCGCGAGCGCGAGCAACGTTTGCAGAGGCCCGACCAAAACGGGCACGACCGCTGGAAGCATGACGCGTTACTTCGCCGGGAACTGAGGACGCGGCGGCGTCTCGCGCGAGGTGGCGGGACGATCCGTGTCCAAGGGTGGGTTTGAAACGGCGGCGGCACGCAGCGGAGCATCGGGATCGACGAGCAGCATCGGTACCAACGGCGGCGGGACTGGGTTGGCGGTGGCGACGGGACGCGTCAAATACCCAAAAGCCGGAAGGCCCGTGGCGTCGTCTTGCACTCGCGGAGCCGGATCGGCGAGACGCTCGAAACGCGGCAAGACGGGCGTTCCCGCCCAGGCGTTCGCATCGAGCACGCGGGCGGGCGTGGCTGTCGGAAACACGGGCGTCGACGGCGTCGCGGGCACCGGTTCTACCGCCAACGACAACGGCTCGCCGATCAGGTGTCGCCACGGCTTGCGAACCGAATCGCTCGGCAACAACACGGGCGTCCTGGGCGTTTCTCCCGCGGGCAAAGTCCACAAATGAGGACGAGGCAAGTCTGAGCCGCGACGGATGACGAGCGTCGGACCCGAAGAACTTGGCAACGCCGGCAGTTCCACGGATCGGGGTGGCGGAAGACGATCGGCAACCGCGGCGGGGGTTTGGGCGACCACGAACGAAGTCGTCGCGGCGAATGTCACCGCGAAGGCGACCGCAATGGCGCCAGCGAAGGCGGGTGCGAAGGCGGGGGCAACGGCGCTAGCGAAGGCGGGTGCGAAGCAACCACGCACCGCCGCGTAGGGTCCGGCCATCACGCCAAGCCCGCGATGCGAACCGCGACTTGCGCGACTCGGAGGCGTTTCGACAGGGCCGCCCTCGAGCCGCTCGGGCCGCAAAACACGCTCGTGATTCCCGTCATTCGCACTCATGATCCAACCTCCGCAGACTCGAACCGGCGTTCTTCAAGGGCAACTCGAATCCTAAGGCACGACGACCACCAACTGCGCGGCGACACCGGCTTCCGGAAGCGTTTTCACGTTGGTGTCGAGCTTGATGAGGGGTTCGTCTTTCATGGTGAGGCTGGACTGGAGCACGCATTCGTCCGTAACGGGGAAGATGGCGATGAACGTGCCGGTGGCGTCGGCGGCGTAGATCTTTTCCGGTTTGGCCGGATCGGGTTGCTTTTCGACGGAGCCCGTGAAAATCCATTTGAGCGCGGGCATGGTTTTTCCGGTCTTCTTATCGACCAACGCGCGTTCGATGGGCAGTCGTTTCGCGATGCCGCCCGGGCCGGGCAGGTCGAGGAATAGTTTGACTTCGGGGCCGGCGGCGGCCGCGCCTTCGCCTTTCGCCGGCTTGCCCGGTTTCAAGCCTAGCGACACGAGCGCTTGATGCAGGTCGCTCGGCTTGACCTCCGTGGTGACAACCGTTTCATGCGCCTTTTGGCCCTTGGGCGCCGGCCACGCGGCGATCACTTCGATCGGGTAGACCTCGCTGAGGTTGGGCAGCTTGCGCGGCGCGATGCGGCAATCGACCGTGACGGTCTTCTTCTCTTTGTCGATTTTCAGTCCGGCGGGCGCGGGTGTTTGGGCCTGAAGCCGCGGAACCGCGACCAAGACTGCCGACAACGCGAGCCACGCGAGCGCGGCATGCGAGGCTGGGGAAACTGTCATCGATGCGATCCTTCGAGCAGGAGGACGGAGTCTGTGATTACGATTTGGGGCCGATGGCGACAACGACCGTCGCGCGCGGACCGCCGTCGGAGGCGAGATTGCAGGTGGCGACAAACAATTTACCGCCAGCGACGATCGGCGATCCATAGACTTGGCCAGGCGCGCGAACATCGGGATGGGTTGCCAAGTCCAACTGCCACTGGGATTGGCCGGTCGCGAGTTGCAACGCGTTGATCTGACCGCTCAGGTTGGCCACATAAACCGTTTCACCCGCAATCGCCGGCGCGGCGAAGTACGGGGCTTTGCCGTCAAAGGTCCAGCGGTCCGCTCCGGTCGCGAGATCCCACGCGCGAACCTTGCCGTCCGTGGCGGCGAAGATGGCGAGCGGGCCGGCGACGGCAATCGACGACACGACGCCGCCGGGAACTTCGCGTTTCCATTTCACGGTTCCGCTCGCGCGATCAACCGCCAACAGCTCGCCCCGGCCCTGCGGCACATCCCGCGGTTCCAGCCGGATATTGCTGCCGCCGACCAGTACAAGCTCGCCCGCGACCGTCGGACCGGCCCAGGGATTGAGTCCCAGCGGCGTTTTCCAACGAACCGCGCCATCGGCCAAGTTCAACGCCAACAGCGCTCGCTCCCCAACTCGCTCCACGTCCAAAAACGCGGACGCGACGAAGACGCGATCGCCGGCCACCGCCAGCGGCGCGTCGACGTGCCATTGGCCGGCGCCCGCTTGCCAGACTTTCCGCGGACGCGGTTTCGGCAATGCGTCCTCGCTTGGCGGCACCGCGAAATCGGGATCCACCTTTTTCTCTTGCTCGTACTTGGCCAGCATGTCTTGCCAGCGTTTTTTGAGGTCCGCTTCCACGGCGACGCGGTCGGCCGGTTTTCCATCGAGTTCCAACCGATTCGAGTCGACACAAATCACGCCCGCGTTACCGCCGCCGATGTACACCTTTCCATCCACAACCGCCGGTCCACCTTCCAGATGGATCAACGTGCCGGGCACCGGGTATTGCCACACTGGGAGGCCCGTGTCCGACCGCAACGCATGCAAGACACCGCCATCGGTTTGATGCATGCCGTCCCCAAAAACCACGAGTCCACCCGCGATCGCGGGCGAGCTGGCCAACGGCAGCTTCAGGTACGGCGGACCTTTGATCCAACGCTGCCGGCTGGAAACGGCGGACTGCGGATTCAGTGCTTGAAACGTGGCCGAATTAAAGGCCCCAAGCCCCGAGACGAAAACCGACTGGCCATCCGTCGCCGGCGAGGCGATGAAATGCTCAACGCCCCGTTGCACCCACGCAACTTCCGCGCGCGCGGGTCCTGGTCCGCCATCGACATTGCCGGCGCGGGTCAACGTGCCGCGATGCGTGGGCCAATCCGCCGCGAGTCCCGCCGTTGGCGCCCCCGCGACCGTCAGCCAAGCCGCTGCCATCCACAATCCGCACCCCACGGCCATCATTCGCAGCCACTGCGGGGACGACCGCTGAACTTGTTTGGGTTGAATGGCGAACACAGACGACACGTGGGCGCTCCGCAGTGGTGGTGAAAAAGGCGTGTTCGGCGAAAGAGGGCCGAGTTGGATTGTCAACCGCAACTGTCCAGGACTGTTGTCCACGTCGGACGCCTCCACCGATTAGGGAACACACGAAAACTGGCACACGTTTCCACTGCGGATGACAACGACGGGCACGGATCAGCAACGCGACGGATTGGGGGAACGACGGGTGTTTCCATCTGTTTGTGGAGCGTAAACCGCAGCCCCTCCACCCACACTTAAGGCGCCGGCGCGGCGCCGATCAGCACGGAGGATTCCTGCCCTTCGTTGGTGAACACGAAGTCGGGGATGCCGTCTTTGTTGACGTCGCCGACACCGATGCCGCGAGTGTTGAACACGTGTTGGAGCAGGCCGAGCGACTCGGAGGTTTCGGCGAACTTCCCCCCGCCCAAATTGCGGAAACAGCGGTTCGGGCCTTTGAGACACCCAACAACCAAGTCCAGCTTTCCGTCGCGATCCAGGTCGGTCCAGGTGGCGGTGGCGGCTTGGGCGAGCGGTCGGGAGAGTTCGCCGGCGGCGGCGGTAACCTCTTCAAAGCGGCCTCCACGGTTGGCGAGCAGTTTGCCGGCCGGTCCTTGAGGGATATAGAGGTCGGCGCGGCCGTCGCCATCGAAATCGCCGAAGGCGGGCCGGATTCTGGCGACGGCGTATTGAATGCCGCTGTTCGCGGACCACTCGAAGCCGGCCGGCGTGTTGATCGCCAGCAACCCGGTGCCGGCGCCGTAGAGGAAATCGTCGCGGCCGTCGCCATTGACATCGGCGACCGCAAGATGGTCGCCACGAAGGGTGGCGTGGGGCGCGTCGGGACCGAGTTTCGCGGCAGCCGAGCGGTCTTCGAAACCGATCGCGGCGACGTTGCCGGCGGCGGGACCGCCAGAGTTGCGATAGAGTCGCAGGCCGAGGAATCCGTTGGCGATCAGCACGTCGAGCCGCTTATCGCCATCGAAGTCAAGGAACGCGGCGGCGGCGAGTTGGTAGTACGGTTCTTTCGGAAGGCCAGCCGATTCGTCCTTGAAGCTCCCGCCTTGGTTGATCAGCAATTTGGGACCAGCCGGAGTGGCGAGCAACAGATCCGGTTTGCCGTCGCCGTTGACGTCGCCGAATTCGGCGCTCCGGGCGCCGCCAACCAGTGGCAGGGCGACCTCGCTGAGCGCGGTCCCTTCGACTCGCAAGAGCGACGCTTTGCCGCTACCGTAGAGGCAGAAGTCGGACTTGCCATCGCCGTCGACATCGGCCAGCGCGACGCCACGCGCGTCAGGGTCGACGCGGCTGATGCCGGCATAGTGGGAGAAGCCGGCCATGCCGGCAAGTTTGCGGAAGTCGTCGCCGCCCCAGCCGGCGAAGTCGCGTGGCACGTTGTAATCCTGGATCTTCAGGCTGGCCCGCAGTCGATGAATGCGGCCGTTACGCATTTGCAGGGCCTGTTTATCGCCGTCGACCATACATGGCACGACCACTTCCTGGCCTGTGACCATGGCCGCGACCAAGGCCGCCATCTTTTCCGCCGGGCCGGCGAATGTCCGCAGCATGTACGGTTCGCCATGGCTCATGTTCCACCACTCGCCGCCGGCGTAGGCTTGGTACCAATAATTGCCGATGCATGTCTCGCTGGCGCCGCCGTTATTGAAGAAGACGGCAAGCCGGCCGGGCTCGGCGTATTCCATGATGGCGCGCCATTCGCGTTCGTGAAAACCGCCGCGGCCGATGTTGTGGCGTATCACTTCGCCAGGTTGCGAACCTTTCAAGTCCTGGACCTTGCGGAACAGGATCAAGTTGCGTTCGCGATCGACTTTGTCGATCCGCAGGACCGAGATCGACGTCGATTCCTGAACGACTCGGCCCAGCGAATACGGTATCTCGACATACGCAAACACGATTGCGGGACGGAGGACCAACGCGAGTCCAACGAGGAGCAGCGCCGCGGCGCCGCGGACCGTGATCGGGCGAGTCGCCGGCAAGGCGGCCCAAGGAGGCGAGAAGTTCATCGAATGGCTCCAGGCGGTCACGGGGTGGCTTGGCCGGTCTGCAACGCGGTCAACCGTTCTTGCGCGGTCTTCGCCCAATCGCTGTTGGGATAGTCTTTCAAGACGCGTTCATACAGTCGGCGGGCTTGGGGAGCCTGTTTCAGTTCAATCAGGACTTTCCCGGCTTCCAACAGCGCGGTCGCGCTCCATTCGGGATAGTCATAGGTGAACGGCACGACGAGCAATCCGTTGACCGCCTCGGGCAACCGGCGTTGCTCGACGCGACACATGGCGAGTTGGTACTGCGCGCGGGCCGCGATTTCGGTCGCCGTTTCCTGGATTACCTGCTGATAGTGCTGGGCCGCTTGATCGAACTGCTTTTGGTTTTGGAGGCTCCAGGCCACTCCATAACGCGCCTCTTGACGATGCACGCTTTGCGCGAACCGCTGGAGAAGCGTCTCGTGGGATTGGCGGCTTTGATCCCATTGGCTGGCGAGCGCTTGGGCGTGGCCGAGCCGCAGTAGGACGCGGTCGCTGAGACCGGGCACGTTTTGCAACGGGGCTTGGTCGCGGAACGGCAACCACAGTTCGATCGCCTTCGCGAACTGGCCAGCTTCCATCTGGCTCTCGCCGGCACGGTAGCGGGCTTCGGCCGCTAGCGGACTTTGCGGGTTCGCGGCGACCGCGGAAAACTGGGGCAGGGCGTTGGCGTAATCTTTCTTCGCGACAAGCACCACGCCCAGCCGCAGTCGCAACCGCTCCTCGACAGCCGGCGCCGGTTCCAGATCGATCGCTTCGCTCAACAGCGCGATGGCCGGGTCGAGTTCGCCACGACGCGCGTGCAGTTCGGCCAGTTCCAACCGCGCGAGCACGGCGATCGGCGATTCGCCTTTCGCCGCGACCACGGCTTGGTATTGGCTGCGGGCAAGCTGTTCGGCGGGTTGGATCGCGATCGCGCTGAGCGGTGGCGCGGGACGGCGCTGTTGCGGCACGGCGGGCGCGTTGGCCGTCGCATTGGCCGTCGCATTGGCTGGCGCATTGGCTGGCGGCGGCGCGTTGGCTGGCAGTTGCGCCTTCGCTTGTTGGTCGAGCCATGCTTTGAGTTGTTCGTCCGCGAGTTTCGCGCGGGCGGCCGCGATTTCCGCGTCAGCGACCGATTGGAAACACCAAGCCGCTTCGTAGAGCAGTCGCTGGTGGATGTCGGAGCCGGCCGCTTTCGCCGCGACGGCGCCGGCTTGCTGCACCAGGAATTGGCCGGCGTCGCTGAGCGCCTTCGTGGCTTCTTCCAACTGTTTGGTGGCAGCGGCCAGTTCTTCCGGCTTCAAGCCGGGCTTGTCGCGGGCGGCGAAGGCGAGTCGCTGGCGCGCGACGGCTTCCTCGCGTCGGCATTGGCCCGCGCGCCACGCCGCTTCGGGGCCCTCGGGAGTGGCCGCGTACTTCTGCGCGACCGCTTCGAACAGCTTTTGAACATCGACCAGCTTGGCCGGTTCGACAGTCGCCTCCTTCGTGGCGACCGCGTGGTGATAGGCGAGCAGCGCGGCCCACGGAGCGCGGACCGGATCGTTGGCGAGCGCCGCTTCGTAGTTATTCCGCGCTTCGAGCAACACCGCGGCCGCCTCGGCCGCCTTGTTTTGAGCGCGAAGCAATTGCGCGAGCCGGAGCCAAGCCAGCGGCGCGATCGGACTGCCTTTGAGCGGATCGGCGCGGAACCGCGTCAACTCGGCTTGGGCCCCGCCAAGATCGTTTTGCTCGATGAGGCAGTTTGCCCGCTCGAAGGCGGCGGCGGGCGCTGCGGCGCTGGCCGCGAACTGCTGGCCGATTCGCTCGAACGCTTGGCGAGCGGCTTGAAGCTTTTGGTTGCGGGTGTTCGGATCGGCCAATTGGCGCGCGATCCGCTGCTGGCAATAGCCGAGTTTCAACAACGCGTCCGGCGTCTGCGGAGCCGCCTTGGCCGGATCAGGCCCCTGGGCGCCGACAAACTGGTCGAGCAGTTTTTGCGCTTCGTCGAGCGTTTGCAGTTGGCGGGCCACGGCCAGCGCATCGGCGTCGTCGGAAGGCAGTTCGCGAAGCACGCAGTCGGCCAAGTAATAAGGGCCGGCGGCCAGTTCGCCTTGGAAATCGGAGGTGGGGATCTCGGTGAGCAGCTTGCGGGCGCCCGCCAGGTCGCCCGAGCGATACTGAGCAAGGGCCCAGCGGTAACGGGCGAGCGATGCCTGGGGGAATTCGGGGAACTTTTCGAGCAGGATCTTGTAGCGGTTCGCCGCTTCCGTCAGCCACTTTTGCAATTCAGGGTTTTTGGGCGCGGTCGGAGCCGCGGTCTGGGCCGGGTCGATCGCGGCGGCTCGCAAGGTGGCGTTCTCCGCGGCGCGGAACATCACTGACGCCAAGAGCGGACTTTGCGGGTAGGTTTGCGCGAACTGTTGAGCGGCCAAATCCGCCGCGTCCAGTTGATTGGCGAGGTGCAGGGCGATGACCCGCCGCTGAGCGAACTCTTCCAGACGCTCTGGCGCAAGATTCTCCTTGATCGCCGTCTCGTATGTGGTGGCGGCCGGCGCCGGTTGTTTGTTCGACTGCTGCAGATCGCCCAGTTCCAACAAAATCTCCGCGCGACGGAGCTTGGCATCCGGCTCGGCGGCGATCCGCTGATTCGCGCGGTCGGCCGCCTGTCCCAGGAGTCCAATCGCGGCGTTCAACGCCTGCTGGTACGGGGCGGGTTGCGCGGGATCGGCGGCGCCAAGCTGCGCGCGAGCCGTCCAAAGCAGCGCTCGATCCGCCAACGTGGCATGGGCATGCAGCGGCTGCAGCGTGGCGAGCGCCGCGGGAAACTGCCGCAGTTCCACTTGGCACATGCCTTGGCGCAGCCGAGCGTCATCGGCGAGCGGCGACTTTGGGTTCTGTTCGAGAAACGTCGTGAACCGCGGCAACGCATCCGCCGCCTTCTGCTGTTCGAGCAGCAACACGGCCCAATGAAACTGGGCCTTGGCGACGTACTCGGGAATCGACCGTGTCAACTCTTCCAGCCTTGCCCGCTCTTCGGGTTGGCCCTGCAACGCGGCCGCGTTTTGCAACTGCTGCTGAGCGGCCGCCTTTTGCTTGAGATAACCGGCGACAACCGCTTCGTAGGTCGCCGCCGCTTCGGCGCGTTCCGCCAGTTGATGATGGGTGCGAGCGAGCAAGTACTGCGCGTGGACGCCAAACACGGGGTCGGCGAATGGAGCGAGCTTGCTGAGCGAGCGGACGGCGAGCGCGTAATCGCGGAGTTGAAATCCGGCGTTTCCGAGCAAATAGTTTGCCAGCGGCAGGTAGCGGCTGGAAGCGAGCGCGGCGTCCGCGACCAGCGGGGCGAGCAGATCGGCCGCCTCTTTCCACTTCTCCTGAGCCAACAGCATCTCCGCTTGGTCGCAGCGTGCGCGGGCCGACCAGTCCGTCTCCGGCGCGATCGTGCTGTTGGCAGGCGGCGGCGATTTCGGCCGAGCTCCCCAGGCCGTATGGCTTTCGCTAAACCGCTGAGAGGCCTGCGCGAACTGCTGCAAAGCGGCCTGCTTCAGCGCTGCGGCTTCGTTCGGCTTGGCCACCATTTGGGCCAGCGAATCGTAAGCCCAACCGCGGTAGGCCAACCCGAGATAGTACAGCGCTTCGGCACGCTGCGGAAAATCCGCCGCGGTCGCCGGCGGCGTCAACGCCTCGGTCACCGCTTTGTAGTCCCGTGGCGCGACCTCCAACAGCGCCAGCCCCAAGCCGTACCGAGCCGCCTGCACTCCGGGTTGGTTGGCATGTTTTTGCGTGAACTCGCGATAGCGGTCGGCGGCGACGTTCCACTGCTTTTCGTTGTACGCTCGGTGACCCGCGTTCAACATCAACGCCGCTTGTTCTTCGGGCGCGAGCGGCGCCTGCGCGGACAGCGTGCCAGTCACCGCGAATAGACTTGCCAACCATGCAAGACTCGCGGCGACGCGCGACAGGGCGGGGCGAGCGCCATCGCCGAGCGTTCGTTTCCACGGCGACGGGCATGACGGATCGCCTTGAGGGTCGCGTACCATAAAACTGCGCCTGCAAAGATGTACGGGTTGTCGACAATGGGGCGGCGAACGCCGATAAGCGGCGTCTAACGGCGAGCGGAGGCCGCAAGCTCCCTCGTTCCAATCAGATAAGACGGCGATTATGAATACGTAAACTGAAACCTGTCAAGCAACTTTGCCGATTGCGCGGTACGATCCGGCGGCTCGAGGTGGGTTCGACGCGGAAGTAGCGACGATCCTGCGTGTGGGGCGGAACGCACGCAACGCTGCAAGGGAATCCAGCGATGCCACCCGTACGATGGCGTCGATCGTCGCGAACGGCTTGGCGCAGGCCGGCCGACCATGTTCGCTCGCGTCGGCGATTCGCTGCGGCCGAGTGCCCTAAGCGAGTCCACCGTTCGGCGAGCGCTGCAATCGCCCAAGTGGAAAGAGCGGGCACGGAGCCAAGTCTTTCCTTTCGCGCTACCGTCCCTTGGGCGTTTCCCGAGATTGGCGCTGGAGGACGTGGATCGCGGCTTCGTCGTGCGTGTGGCCGGCGTCGTGCCGGCCGTGCGTGGACGAACCGGCGGTCGCTTCCCGCCCGCGATTCCCGTGTGGCGCTTCCACCTCGTCGTCCGACTTCAGTTCCCGCGCGATCGAATCGGGCGGCTTGATCGGTCCCGTGCCACGACGCGGTTTAAAGAATGTGCCCAGCGGCCCGGCGAGCAATGCGGGGAAGAACACCAGTTCAGCGACGACGCCCATGAAGAGGATCGTCAGCATCAAGTAACCGAAACGCTGAGTCGGAACAAAGGTGCTGAAGGCGAAAATGGAGAGGCCCAGTCCGCTGATGATCGCCGCCTGGAATGTGGGCGTGGCGCAGCGTTTATACGCTCCCAGGATCGCGTCGACTCGACTCTTGCCGGTATCCAATTCCCAGCGGAACCACGTCAGGTAATGGATGGTGTCGTCCACGGCCACGCCGAGCGCGATGCTGGCTGTCATCATCGAGCCAATGTCGACGCTAATGCCGGCCCAGCCCATGGCGCCGAAGATCACAAAAATCGGCAGCACGTTTGGCAGCATCGCGATGAGCCCGCATGGGACGCTGCGCGAAATGAACATCATCAGGGGCGTGATCGTCACCAGCGACCAGAAAGTGCTTTCGATCAGGCTGTTGAGGAGCGTGCGCTGCGCCTTGTAGACGATCGGGACCACGCCCGTATAGATCGCGGAAATCGGCAAGTTTTGTTCGGCGGCCGTTTTGGAGGTCGCCAAGTCGTACTTGTGGTCGCGGAGATCGAAGGTGAGCGGCACGATGCTCTTCAACCGCTCCATGTCATACGTCTGGTGATCGCTGACCAAAATCACACAGTCATAACCGGCCCATTTGGTCTGCCAATCCTCGGGAAGCGGCTCGACATTCGGGTCGTGCCAATCAACCGGCAGGCGCGCGACGGTCAGCAGGTCTTTCAGCGTGCGGGCGTAGACCTTCGTTTGCTGGACCGGCGAGCGCCCCTTGGTGTCTCCCTCGCGGATGACGACCGGCCCCTTCGCGACATCGGTCGCGGCAGCCGCGTCGCCGTCCCCGCCAACCGCGCCGCCGTCGCCGTTCGCGGCACCAGCCGTTTCGCCGTCGCTCGACTTCGCGGCCTTCTTCTTGGACTTCGTGGAGGCGGTGGCGGCCGGCTTGGACTTGGGGCCGAGCGGCGCGCCGACGAGCAACACCTTGGTGCGGGCGAACGCCTTGGATTCCGGGCGCTCGAGCAGTTTGCGAATCAGCGTTTCGCGATCGCGATGCGCGGTCATCACCGGTTCGATCGCGTGCTTCACTTCCGCGACGAATTCGCCGTAGTCCAGGTTTTGCAACGCGCCGACCCGCATGCTGACTCGCCATAGCTCGCTTTGATCCGCTTGGTCGAGCCGCAGGTATTCGGAATTCAAGAAGTCGTCGCGATAGCCCTCGAGCCGCCGCGCGGTCGTCGAGCGAAGGGTGAACGTCCGCGTGTCGCCACGAATGCTCGGCAGCACCGGAGCGAAGGTGGCGGCGGAGAACGAATGGCCGGCCACGTCCCAGCCCGGTTCGCCGAACTGCTCCTCGATGACGTTCTCGATCCGCTTGGCGAGCTCCATCCGTTCGAGCATGTTGAGCCGGACCGCGTCGTCGGCGGAAAACTCGCCGGGGCCGTCGGTGTTCGACTTCGGCACGGACAGCATCCGGGGCTGGACCTTCACCACCACTTCCATCGGCACCAGTTTGCCGAGGTTCAGTTCCAGCCAGTCGTAATCTTTCAGAATCTTGGCATGGCCGTCGAACATCCGCAGCATGTTGACAGACGGACGAATGTGCCACATGCCCCAGCCCACGACCGCGATGACCACCACGCAGATGGTCGAGACCGCGTAATGGTGGCGGATGATTCCGCCACCGAAAAAGTTCCAGAAATTCGCGAGGTACTTTTCGTACCACGGGTTCTCATCCCGCCGCTTCTGCTCGGCCGTGCGGGGACGCTGCGGCCAGATTTGCAACGCGGCCGGCAAATAGGTGAAGAGCAGCAACAACGTGGACAACACCGCGATGCCGGAGAACAAACCGAACTTGCGGATCGGCGTCAGGTCGCTGGTGAACAGCGAAAAGAGTCCGATCGCAGTCGTCAAATTGCACATGATGGCCGGCTTCCAGCCATGGGAAACGGCCGCTTCCGCCGCGCCGACCAACCCGTGGTCTTCCACCGCTTCGCGATAGTAGTTCATCAAGTGAACCGCGCCCGAAATCGCGAGCACGTAGACCAGCGACGGCATCGACATCAAGATGGCGTCGAGCGACTGATGGCACCAGCCAACCAGAGCGATGCTGCTCACCGCGCTGATTCCGCCCACAAAGAAAATGATGATCGTCGCGGAAATGGTGCGGAAGCAAAGGTACGCAAGCGTCACGCCCAAAATGACGCACAGCGAAACCAATCGCATGAGCGTCACCGATCCCTCTTCATCGATCGCCACATTGTCGACAGTCGGTCCGCCGAGATGGAACTCTTCGGTGGCCACGCCGCTCAGCGCCGCGAAGTCGTACAACCGCCCGAGCGGTTTGCCCATCAGCCCGCGGCCGATGACCCGATGCAGGTCGATCGCCGCCTCGTCCGACAAGACGATCATGAAACAGGTCAGATCGCTGCCTTTGCCAAACAAGCTGCCCTCGATCCGCCGCCGAGCTTCCTTTTCGTTGCCTTCGAGCACACCGCCCGGACCGGTCAACCCGGCCATCACGGTCGGACCGGTGGTGACGGAACGGAACAGTTGAGCGTCAAGCCGGCGGGGATCCTCGTAGTACCACGCGCCGTCGACCGGACCGAAGCTGGTGACCAGCTTGCCTTCCACCTCGCCGCCGGCCACGCTCCGCCAGATTTTCGCTGTCAGCGCCCCCACGGGCGATTTGCCGCCAGACCACTCGTAAAGCATGCCGTCGGGGGTCAGGAAGTACCACAATCCGCCCTTGCCCTCGACCCACTTCTCGTCCCGATTGCCCCAGTTGCGATAATCCTTCCCCGTGAAGAACAACCCCAACTTGTCGCCGATGTACTCGTGACGACGCTGCAACGACACGCTGTGCATGCCGCGTTCTTTGTCGGCCTGCTTGATCGAGGCGTTCGCCGTTGCGGTTTCGGACGCCGCCGTTGCTGTCTCCGCCTCGGACGCCTGGGATTCGTCGGCGGATGGCTGATCGGTCGCCTGATCTGTGGGCTGGTCCGTTGACGGATCGGAGACGGCGCCGCTGGCTTCCGCATCGAGCCGGGCTTGGATGGACGGTGGAACTTGCGGGGCGAGCCGCCGCAGCATGGCGTTGTAGCTCTCGTCGTCCTCGCGGCAATTCGGCCAACTGGCGACAATAAACCGTTCGCCCAGAAAGTGCTTCCAGAACCACGCCATCTCGCGGGTTTCCACGAAAGTGGACGGAAGCCAGTCACGAACGTCGTTCTTCATCGACTGAACGGAGACCCGAGCGCCCCGCAAGGTGAACGGGACGATGAAGAACACGATCATCAGGATCGGGAGTGCCCACCGACCGAAAAAAGTCTGCTTCATGGCTATCAGAGGTCCCGGTGACGACGAGCCGATGCTTGCCACGCCCATGGGTATACGCGTGGTGAGCCGGATTTAGACTCAAGTTTTAGCGGACAAGCGCGCGAATCCCAACCCGGCAAGAAAAATCGCCCATCGTCTCCAAAGAAGTTCGACCGCTCGACGGCACGATCGTTAAAGTCCCCGGCCGCCTTGCTTTGGAGTAACCCCGAGCGAGCCCCAGCCGCCGGATCGTAGATCTCGGCCAGACAGAATGCCCAGTTTGCCAAGTCGGCCTCGGAGGGTGGCACCTTGTGCCGATCAAGGGCTTTGTGCCGACTTCGCTCCAGGGGAGTTCCCACCCATCGTGTGTGGCGAGCGCCCAGGTTTCGGCAAGGAAAAATATTCAAAAAAGCGTTAAAAAATCGGCCGCGGACGGGTCACGCAGGGCGGCGCTTCGACGGACAAGAGGGAGTTTGACCACGATCGAAGCTCACTCGGCAACGTCTGCACCCGACTTCCTCGTTTACCGCCGAGCCGTAGGCGACGGCCGGGCCTCCAAACCGCAATCGCGACGCGGTATCGAATTCCGCCTCCAGCGGCGACGGACAAGATGTCCGTCGTACAAGAGGGAGTTTCACCACGATCGAAACCCAATCGGCAACGTCTGTACCCGATTTCCTCGTTTACCGCCGAGCCGTAGGCGACG
>CAIXSC010000758.1 GCA_903921945.1 uncultured Planctomycetaceae bacterium | reverse complement strand
GAAAGACGCGGCAGGGAAAGACGCGGCTGGCGGGAAAGCCGCGCTCGCCGTGTTTCCTCGCGAGTTGCGGTTGCGGGGCCAAGGCGACCGTCAATCGGTCGTCGTGCAGCTTGTCGATGCTCAGGGCACGACGCGGGATGTGACGACCGAGGCGCAGTTGGCGGTGGCCGACACCAAGATCTCGGCGCTCGATGGCACGGCTGTTCGCGGCGTGTCGGATGGCGGCACGAAGTTGGTCGTGCGTCATGGCGGCGAGTCGGCGGAGATTCCGGTGACGATTGAGCAGTCCGCGGCGGCGCGGCCGATCAGTTTCCGGTTGGACATCATGCCGATTTTCATGAAGCATGGCTGCAACAACGGAAGCTGCCACGGTTCGGCTCGCGGGAAAGACGGCTTCATGCTGTCGCTCTTCGGTTACGATCCGGCGGGCGATTACTTCCGATTGACGCGACAGATGATTGGCCGGCGACTCGATTTGGCGGTGCCGGAGAAGAGTCTTTTGTTGGAGAAGGCTACTGGCTCAGTCGCGCACACGGGCGGTCAGTTGTTTGACGAACAGCACGAGGACTACAAGACGCTCATGACGTGGTTGCGAGCTGGCGCCCCGGATGATTCGGGCGCGACCCCCGAACCGCTCGGCATCGAGCTCGTCCCGCCGAAGATGGTGTTCGGTGGCGATGCCACCACGCAGCGCACGGTGGTGCTCGCGCGGTATTCGGATGGTTCGGTCCGCGACGTGAGCCGTTTGGCGCTGTTCATGTCGAACAACGAGTCGGTCGCTTCGATCGGCAAAGACGGGTTGGTGAAGGGGAACGGCCGAGGCGGAGCGTTCGTGTTCGCCCGCTTCAACAAGTTCACCGTCGGCTCGGAAGTGATCGTGCTTCCGACCGACGACCGCTTCGCTTGGCCGGACACGCCTGTTCACAACTACATCGACACGCTGGTCTTTGACAAGCTTCGAAAGCTGCACATGGCTCCGTCCGAGCTGTGCTCGGACGAGATGTTCCTCCGCCGCGTTTACCTGGACCTGATCGGATTGCCGCCGTCCCGCGAGGAGTTCGATCGGTTCATCGCGGACACGGATCCGGCGAAGCGGTCGAAGCTGGTCGACCAGTTGTTGGACCGCGACGAGTTCGTCGACATCTGGGCGATGAAGTGGGGGGAGATGCTGCGGATCCGTTCGGTGAACAACCAGCCGCAGTATGGACGCGACTCCAAGGCGATGTGGACATACGCCGCGTGGGTTCGCGATCAAATGGCGGCCAATCGCCCGATCAACGCGTTCGTGGCGGATCTGATCACCGGCAGTGGCAGCAATCTCAAATCGCCCACGTCCAACCTCTACACGGCCGCCGAACGGCTCACGCCGCTCAAGACGGCCGAAGATGTCGCCCAAGTGTTTCTCGGCACTCGCATCCAGTGCGCTCAGTGCCACAACCATCCGTTCGACCGTTGGACGATGGACGATTACTACGGCTTTGCCAGTTTCTTCGCGGGCGTGAACATGAAACGCGGTGTCGAAGGCCGCGAGGTGATCGTCTACAACAACAACGCCGCGAACACCGTTGAGCATCCGGTGGACGGCCGCCGGATGAAGCCGAAGGAACTGGGCGGCGCCGAGCCTGAAGTCGATGGCAAAGACCCGCGCCAGGCGCTCGCGTCGTGGCTGACCGCCGGCGACAACGAAGCGTTCCGGCAAACGATGGCGAACGTCATCTGGGCGCATTTCTTCGGCCGTGGCATCGTGGAGCCGGTCGACGACGTGCGCATCAGCAATCCGCCCAGCAACAAAGAACTGCTCGACGCGATCGGCCTCAAACTGGCGGAATACGGCTTCGACAAGAAGAAGCTGATTCGCGACATTTGCAACTCGCGCACGTATCAGCTCTCGTCGGCGACCAACGCGACCAATGAGCTGGACGAAGCCTACTTTTCACACGGCTACGTGCGTCGCTTGCGGGCGGAAGTGCTGCTCGATGTGATCACGCGAGTGACGGGCACCGAGGATCGCTTCCCGCAATCGCCGCCGGGAACGCGGGCCGTGCAGCTATATTCGGGCAGCTTGTCCAACTACTTCTTGACGACCTTCGGCCGGGCGCCCCGCGAGAGCGCATGTTCGTGTGAAGTGAACCGCGAAGCGAACCTCTCGCAAGCTTTGCACCTGGTCAACGGCGACACGGTCACGCAAAAAATCGCCGCGAGCCGACTGATCCCGACGCTCATTCAGGAGAAGAAGTCGACCGCGGAGATCGTCACGGAACTGTATGTTCGCGTGCTCAGCCGCAAGCCGACCGCTGATGAAATCCGGAAGCTCGAAGATATCGTCAACAGCGAATCGTCGGATCCCAATCGGGCCGTCGAACTGGCGGCGTTGCAAGCGCGTGCCGATGTCGCCTATCGCCGGACCGAGGAAGTGCTCACGAAGCTGAAGGCGGACTACGAAAAGCTGATGGATGACGGCCAGGAAGAGGCCGCGCTCGAGACGTTGCGCCAGCAGATCGCCAACGCGGAGCGGCAACTGGCCGCTGTCCGCCAGCGGTTCCAGGGACAGACCCACAATCTTGTCTACGCCGACATCCTGTGGGGCTTGTTCAATTCCACCGAGTTCGCCTTCAACCACTAACCGCTCGCTGCCGAGGATTCCGATGCGACGGCGCCACGAACTGTTGAACCTCTACCGATCGGTGTTGCGGCCAGTGTTTGGCATGGGGATGCTGTTCGCGGCTCCCGTGCTGATCGCGGTCGGCGCCGGTTCGGCGACTGCTCAGGCTCCGCCAGCGAAGGAGGCCGTGACCTACAAGGATCATGTGCTGCCGATCCTCCGCAAGCACTGCGCGAACTGCCACAATCCGGACAAGGCCACGTCCGATCTCAACGTGATGACCTATCAGTCGTTGATGGCGGGCGGGGCGAGCGGCGAAGCGATTTCGCCAGGCAAGCCCGATCAGAGCTTGCTGTATCGTGTCGTGGCGCACTTGGACGAGCCCGTGATGCCGCCACGGCAACCGCGGATCCCCGAAGCGGAATTGATTTCGATCAAGCGCTGGATTGAACTCGGCGCGCCCGATACGGCGGCCGGAGCGGCGAAGAATCTTTCGCGCAAGGTCGACGTCGACATCGCGGCGGTTTCCATCGGCAAGCCGGAGGGGCCGCCGCCGATGCCCAAGTCGCTGCCGGCGGTGACGTTCGCCAAAACGGCTCGTCCGCACCCGGTCACCGCGTTGGCGGCCAGTCCGTGGGCTCCGATCGTCGCGGTCGCCGGCCACGAACGGATTTCGCTCCACCGCACCGATACGCTGGAAAGGGTCGGCGACCTCGCCTTTCCCGAACGGATTCCGTACGTCTTGAAGTTCAGCCGCAACGGCAAATTGCTGCTGGCCGCCGGGGGCCGCGGCGCGGCCGATGGCAAAGTGGTGCTGTTCGATGTGGAATCCGGCAAACGGATCGCCGAGATTGGCGACGAATCCGACGCGGTGCTGGCCGCGGATATCAGCGCGAATCATCAACTCGTCGCGCTCGGCGGTTCCTCGAAGCTCGTCAAAGTGTTTGACACGGCGACAGGCGAACTGCGCTACAAGGTGAAGAAGCACACCGACTGGATCACGTCTGTCGAGTTCAGTCCCGATGGCGAACTGCTGGCATCGGGCGACCGCAACGGCGGCGCTTTCATCTGGGAGGCGGCGACGGGCGGCATCGTGTTCACGCTGGGAGATCACCGCGAGTCGATCACCGACATGAGTTGGCGGGCCGATTCGCAGATGTTGGCCACCGCCAGCGAGGACGGGCGAGTGATCCTGTGGTACGCCGAAGACGGTTTTCCGACCCGCTCGATCAACGCCCACGCGGCGAACTCGGCGGTCGCGACCCGCGGCGCCCCGTCGCCGCGAAACAAGCTCCCCGGCGTGCTCTCCGTTCGTTACGCGATGAACGGCATGTTCGCCACTGTGGGACGTGACAGTTCGGCGCGCCTGTGGAAGGCGGACGGAACCCAGGCCGCTAAATTCGAAGGCTTCGGTGATTTGCCGATGCGAGTGGTCTTCAGCCACGATGGCGAGCGGGCGATCGTCGGCGATTACACCGGCCGCGTCAGCGTCTGGAATGTCAAGGATCAAAAACTGGCCGGCGAATTGTCGGCTTCCGAATAGTTAAAAAACGCAACTCAACAAACGGTCGCCGGAGGGAGTGGTCGCCATGCTCAGGATGCTCGGGAGTCCGCGGCGTTGTTGCGATGGGGTCACACGACGGGAAACCCTGGCGGCGGGCGCTCTGACGGCGCTCGGAGGGTTCGGACTGCCCGAACTCTTGCGAGCGGAAACGGCGGGCGGTGTCAGCGGCCGGGCACGAGCGAAGAACGTCATCGTGCTGTATCTGTTGGGCGGCGCCGCCACCCAAGACATGTGGGACCTGAAGCCCGAAGCGCCCCGCGAAGTGCGCAGCGAGTTCAAGCCGATCGACACCAATGTGGCGGGCATCCGCATCGGCGAGCTACTGCCGAAGACGGCTCGCTGGATGCATCGCGCGGCGATTGTTCGCTCGCTCAATCACGCCGCCGGCTGCCATAACACGCTGCCCAGCTACACCGGGCTTGAACAGTTGCTGCCGGACATCACCACGACGAAATCGAGCTACCCTCCGAGCATGGGTTCGGTATGCGAGTACATGCGGCAAGCGGGAGGCGTCCCGCGCGATCTGCCGGATTACGTCTACCTGCCATGTTATCTGGGTTGGGGACAAAACATCCGCCGTCCCGGTCCGTACGGTGGTTTCTTGGGCCGCCGCTGCGATCCGCTGTTCACGGAATGCCAACCGTACGGCGACGATTCCGCGCCGCCGCCACTTCCCGGCCAACCCCGTGTGGTCCGCGGCATGCCGTTCATCGCCAACAGTCAGTTGCCTGCCGACCTGACGGTCGACCGGTTCGCATCCCGCCGGGGACTGCTGGAACAATTCGACAGCGAGTGGCGGCGGATCGAGTCGGCCGGGGCGCGGGGGGAGAACGCGAGCGCAACTGCGAGCGCGATCGCGGGCTCGGCGGCGGGTGGCGCGTCCGCGACCGCGGCGGCGGACAGCGGCTTGTCGGCGGTAGGGCTCCATGAGCGTTCGAAGCGGCAAGCGCTCAGCATGTTGGTCGGTTCGCAGACGCGGGCGGCGTTCGACTTGAATGCCGAGGATCCGAAGTTGGTGGAACGGTACGGCCGAACGCTGTTTGGAAACAGCACATTGATTGCGCGGCGTTTGATCGAATCGGGTGTGCGGTTCGTGAATGTCACCTGGGATCTATTTTGGGATCGCGTGAAGGTCGATTACGACGCCTGGGATACGCACACGAAGAACTTTGCGATCCTGCGCGATAACAAGTTGCCGCATTTCGACCAGACGCTCACCGCGTTACTGGAGGACCTGGATAGCCGCGGTTTGCTGGACGAGACGTTGGTGCTAGTAACCAGCGAGATGGGCCGCACTCCGAAGATCAACGGCAATGCGGGTCGGGACCATTGGACCCACTGTTACTCGACGGTGTTCTTCGGGGGCGGGATCCGCGGCGGCACGGTTTACGGCGAGTCGGACGCGCAGGCGGCCTATGTGAAAGACCGACCGGTCAGCACGTCGGACGTGTGCTGCACGGTGTACCAAGCGCTCGGCATTGATCCGGGCATGACCGTCCCCGATCCGACGGGGCGCCCGGTTCCGATCGCGCACGGCGGCCAGCCGATCCGCGAAATACTCGTGTAGGTGGCAAGTTTCCGTCTGGAAATCGTCTCGCCATCGCGCGAGTCCGGCCAGCGCCGCCACACGTCGCGATGAACGCGAACCATCCCGCCGCCCTCTTGGCTCGCGATGACACGTCTCAGTCGAGCTTCAGTTGGCGATAGATTGGGGCGTGGCGATAGTAGACTTCGAGTGCGCACACCGACAGCGAAGTCACAAAGATGCGGCCTCCCGAACTTCCCCAACGATCGGACTCGGGGTGCCAACTGCCGGCGTGGGGCCCTTGAATGACCTGGGTCTCGACCAGGATGTCGCGCATCTTGGAATTCCACGCATCCCACTCGGAACCGCCGTAGTGGTGGAAAACCTGGGTGCCGTAGTACCAGTAGTAAATGTTTGGCTGTCGGCGATCGGGCAAGTGATTCCTCGCCAGCCACTCGACGCCGCGAGTCAAACCGGGAGTGTCGCGTCTCCAGCCGAGATACATGCGGCAGAGAAGGCCTTCGGCGGTCATGGTCGGGGTGGGCCGCGTTTCACCGCCGTGGCGTTGGTACGAATACAGCGAACGTTCCTCGTGGGAAACCGAATCCAGGTATTGGTCGGCCAGTTCGAGCGTCTCTGTGGGGACGCTCAGCCGCGCCATGCGAGCGCTTTGCAATGCCATGAGCTGCCAGCCGACAACGCTTAGGTCGGCATCTTGCCGCGGCATGTAGCGCCAACCGCCCGCGTTATTCTGCGCGGCGACGATAAAGGCGACGGCCCGCTGAGCCGGATCGCGAAGCGCCTCGTCGCCCGTGAGCGCGAAGGCGTCGCACAGCACAATGCTGGCGATCCCGTGGGCGTACATTCCCGGATGTTGCCCCGTGCCTCCTCGCAGGTCGCCATCCGGATTCTGCCGCGTCCGCAGCCATCGCAAGCCGCGCGACACGTGGTCTCGGTATGGGCCGACAGCGGGCGTCTGGCCGGCTCCCAGGAACGGCAGCAGCGCGAGCGCCGTGTTCGCCGTGTCGTAGGCCGCATTGCCATGGGTCCAGCGGCCGTCGCGCTGTTGTTGCTGAGCCAGCCAGCGGAGTCCACGCGACACGGCGGCCTCGGTGAGCGTCGTGCCGCCTTCGCGCTTGACGACTTCCACCCGCAGCCGCGGATCCCGAACAGCGAGCGCGCGGCGGACTGGATCTTCGGAACTCGCCAGTTCGCGGATTTCTCCAATGGGCGCCATCTGCGGGGCCGGGACATCGGGATCGATCTGCAGTTCCCGCGCATCCTGGTTGGCTTGGATCAAGGCCTCGCGAGCCGCCTTGTTCTTCAGGTCGACGTTGTCGGGCACCGGCAGATTGAACGCGACTTCATCCTTTTCATCCACTTGGATCGTGTACTCGCCCTCCGCCTTTTCGCGGCTGATCGAGGTCGACAGCGTGATGAACGGAACGTCGACGTCCTCGTAGATATTGAGCAGCCCGAGCAGCAACAGCAACACCGTGTGCAGCACGAGGCTGACGAGCCACGCGGGCATGTCCCGTAGCCACTCGCGCAGCCAGTGCCGGTGGAATCGGCGGCGGAGGGCCGCGCGGCTGACCATGCCGAGCGAGCGGCGTGACCGGGCCGGAGCGGGAACCGGCGCGTGCGGTCCGGATGGCCGCGAACGGCCTGGGGCGCCGGCGGCCGCGAGTTCAGCGGTTGCCGGTATTGCTTGAGCGGTCGCCCTTCTTGGTTCCGAACCGCCAGGACCAGGGACGGTGGCCGCGCGGGCGGTGGCGGGAATCGTGGGTGCCGGCGGACGAGGCGGCCGGGCCGCCAACAGCCGTTCGACCTCCCGTTCCTGCTCTTCGGAGAGCTCCACGCTCGACCCGCAATTCCAGCAATCGGCCACTCCGAGCCAGATGCGAACGGACATCAGCGATTGGCAGTCGGGGCACGCGCACAGCACGGCTCCTTCCACCAACCGGAATTGGCTCGGAGCGCCGTCGCGGGCGTTCGGATTACGGGAGCCAGAGGGTGGAGGCATGGGCACGCGGGCGGAGGAGCTCTTCGAGTGAACACGGTTTGTCGGCGCCGTACGCCGGCCACCGATTTCTACGACCAACCTTCAGGTTAGTTCACGCGGGCGGACGGGGCGAGCCAAACGCGAATCGGGGCGCGTGTATTTTGCTTTCCGGTGACACTCGTTACGATACGCCGCATGAATTCCGAGCAACAGACTCTCTTACGGCAGTTGGAAGAAAATATCCGCCGTGTTGTGCTGGGCAAACCGGAAGTCGTGCGGCATTGTTTGGTGGCCCTGCTCGCCGGCGAACACATCCTGCTGGAGGACGTTCCAGGCGTCGGCAAAACGTTGGTAGGCAAAGCTTTGTCGAAGTCGGTTTCGGGTGACTTCTGCCGCCTGCAATTCGGTCCCGACTTGCTGCCTAGCGACATTGTCGGCAGCAGTATTTTCAATGCGAAGTCGTCCGAGTTCGTGTTTCACCAAGGACCGATCTTCGCGAATATTGTCTTGGCCGACGAAATCAATCGCGCCCCGCCCCGAACGCAAAGCGCGTTGCTGGAAGCGATGAGCGACGGGCAGGTCTCGGTCGATGGCCAGACCTACCGATTGCCAAGTCCGTTCCTGGTCATCGCCACTCAAAACCCGTTCGAATTCGAAGGCACCTACGCCCTCCCTGAAAGCCAGCTCGATCGGTTCCTGCTCCGCATCTCGATCGGCTACCCTACGCGGGCCGACGAACGCCAAGTGCTGACCTCGCACCGTATGGGCCAACCGGTCGAGCAACTCAAGGCGGTGGTAACCGGCGAACAAGTGTTGCGGTTCCAGGCGGCGGTCCGCGAGGTTGTGGTCGAGGAATCGATTGCCGATTACCTGCTGGATATCGTGGATGCCACTCGCAAGTGCGACGAGCTGAGCGTCGGCGTGAGCACTCGCGGGGCGCTGAGCCTCTATCGAGCGGCGCAGGCGTCCGCCGCGCTCGACGGCCGCGCCTTTGTCACCCCCGACGACGTCAAACAACTGGCTGTTCCCGCGCTGAGCCATCGAGTGATCGCCCGCGGCTACGCCTCGGGGCAGCAACGCGCCGCGCTGGAAGCGTTGATTCGCCGCCTTGTCGGCACGGTACGGGTGCCGATCTAGGATCCGTGTTCCCGGAACAGTGCCATGAACACCCGCTGCCAAGTTCGCATGCGTGCCGTCGGCTGGTGCTACACAACCGTGGCCGTCATCATCTGGCTGTGCGCTGTGCTCCGCGACATGCCACTGCTGTACCTGCTCGCCGCGACGTTGCTCGGGCCGTTGTTCTTCAGTTGGCGCCAAGCATACCGCGGCATGCGATATCTGTCGGCGGAACGCCGCGTGCCGTTCCGATCCCATGTCGGCCAGTCAGTCGTGGTCGAGTTCGCGATTCGCAACGATCGCTCGGACAGCTCCGCTTGGGCCATTGGTATCGCGGATCGGATGGAAGGCGGATCGCCCAACGCGCTGGCGCTGCCCGTCGCGGCGCTTTCCGTCACGGCGCCACCAGCCGCCACGAATCCCGGCACGGCGAATCCCGGCACGGCGAATCCCGGCACGGCGAATCCCAACGTGGCGAACTCCGGCACGGCAAGCGCTGCGATGGCTTCCACTGCGACCGGCGCGCGGGCCGCGTCCGACTCAGCGGCCGTCCCGGCGGCCGCCGGTGCCGCTCGTGTGTTCTTTCCGCATGTTGGTCCTGGCGAGGAGTGTGTGGAGAGCTATCTCTGGCAACCGCTTCGGCGTGGCCGGTACGGTTTCGCGAGTGCGCGTCTGACGAGTTGCTTTCCATTGGGACTGTTCGAGGCCACGCGGCCGGCGATTGCCGCGACTCAGGTGCTCGCTGTGCCGGCGTTGGGGCGGCTGAAGGCGGAATGGCGTGGTTGGTGCGATCGCGCGGGGCGGGAAGCGGCGGGGTCCAGCCAGCGTCGCGGACTGTTGGAGGGCGATTATTACGGGTTGCGTGAATGGCGCCCGGGCGACAGTCGACGCTGGATTCATTGGCGATCATCGGCGCGGCAAGGCAGCCTGACGACGTTGCAGTTCGAACAGCCGCGGCGCGACGAACTGTTTCTGGTGGTCGATCTCTGGTCGCCGGACAACCCGACGGCCGCTCAGCGGGAAGCGGTGGAACGCGCCTTGGCATTCGCGGCCACCGTCGTGGTCGAATTCGGTCGGCGCGGCGACCGCGTGCTGCGCTTTGGCTTGGCGGCCGCCGAGTCGCGGATCTGGCTTGAGCCGCTTCGGGCGATCGATCGCGACGAACTCCTCGACTCGCTCGCGGAGGCCGAGCCCTCTGCCGCTCCCGACCTGGCCCAAGCCGCGCACGCGGCCCAGGCCGCACGTGCGAGCCAACGCGTCGCGCGCGGCAGTGGCCCAGTCGGCAGTGGCTCCGTCGGCAGTGGCCCCGTCGGCAGTGGCCCCGTCGGCTTTTTGGCCGGTGCGAAGACGCTTGCCGGTGTGTGGGCGGTGGCGAGCACGCGTCCTGCGAGTCCCGAGGTGCTGACGCGGCTAGCGGCGGCCGGGATGCCACGGGGATCCAGTCCGCTATGGATCGACTTTTCGTCGGCGGAATCCCGCGTCTGGTTCGCGTTGGCGGGAGAGCCCTGAATGCCGCTCGAACGCCGACTGCAATTCACGCTTCACGCGTTGCTCTTGTTGAGCACCTTCTTGCTGGCGATGGGCGACCATGATTCGCCCTGGCCGATGGCGATGCTTGGGGTGATTCCGCTGAGTTTCCTGTTCAACGACTATCTTGGCTGGATGCGTTTCTTCACCCGCCCGGTCGCGAACTGGGCCGCTTTGGCCGGCTTCGTTTACTTTGTGCTGGATTTCTCGCAGTCCAATTCGACTCAATATTTTCTTCCCGTGATCAATTTGCTGTTGATCTTGCAAATGGTCCTGCTTTTGCATGAGAAGAATCGACGTTTGTATTGGTTTCTGCTGATGCTCAGCATCTTGGAAGTGGTCATCGCGGCGGCGATGAATTTGAATCTGTTGTTCGGGTTGTTGATTTTTGTTTATGTAGGGCTGGCGGTGGCCGTCTTATGTTTCATGTCGCTTGGCGGCGAGACGCAGCGTTGGTCCCAGCGGCCGGCGGCGGTGGCCGCGGAAGCCCTGCGAGCCGGCGTCTGGCGTCCCGCGATTTGGGCGGCGGTCGCGGCCTCGGCCTTCGCGTTGCTGTTGCACAATTCCGTGCCGCGTCTCCAGGGCCAACAGCAAAGCGGCATGCGTGGAAGTCGCAAGCTGTCCGGCTTTTCCCGCGAAATGTCGCTGGATGAAATGGGCCGCATGCTGACGAGCGAGGCGTTGGCCATGCGGGTGACACTCACCGAAGCCGCGTCCGGCAAGCCGTACCGGGTGGCGGGCGAACTGTATCTCCGTGGCGTGTCGTTCCAGCGGTACGCGACAAAGTCGCGGGGCAAGTGGGAATTGGTATCGAGTGCCAACCCCAGCCCGATTCCACCCGCCGTGTCGCTGCTGCATTTGGTCGAACAGGAGGTGTGGCTTGAGCCGACAGCCACTAAGACTTTGTTTGCCATCGGTCCCGTGTTTGGCACCGTCGATACACCATCCGAGATCACTCTGGATGCCCGGAACTACGAAATAACGCGGCCATCGCCGCCGCCCGTCCGCACTCGCTGGCAATACCGTTTGGGCACGACCGGTTTGGTCAGCGGCCGGCAGATCGCGTTGCTCCCCGACCCGGTTTTCAAGGACCGGATCGCCATGGGGGCGTACTATCAAGAGGTGCGGGACTGCCAAGCGTTCGAACGCCGCCGGTTCCCGCAAATCGCCGCGACCACCGAGGAAACGCTGCGCAACGCCGATGCGCTCGACGGCGACACGATCCGCAAAGTGCGGGTTCTCGAAGCCCATTTCCTGCAATCAGACCGATACCAATACTCGCTCGATTCGCGGGGCAAACGCTCGAGCGATCGCGACCCGATCGAAACGTTTATCTCCGAGTCTCGGTCAGGACATTGCCAATACTTCGCGACCGCGTTGACGCTCATGTTGCGCAGCCAACGCATCCCGGCTCGCGTTGTCAACGGTTACAAAGGCGGCGAGTTCAACTCGGTGGGGAATTACTGGCAATTCCGCCAACGGGATGCGCACGCCTGGGTGGAAGTCCACCTGTCGCCGAGCGAAGTGGCCGAATTGAATCTCGCGGGCTGGCAGGGCGATGTTCGCGGCGGCTGGTGGCGACTCGATCCGACCCCATCCGCCGTTCGCGAACAAGAGATGAGCTCATCGCAGTGGGCGCAGGCAGTTGACTACATTGAGTTTGTCTGGAGCGACTACTTGGCAGGGTTGACTCCGGATCGGCCCCGGTCGGCTGGAAATCCGTTCGTCGACCCCTGGCGGGAACGGTTCACGCCGCTGACCCGCCTGCTCGACGCTCTCCGCCGACTGCCGGACATGTGGCATGAATGGAGCCATCATCCGGTCTGGGGCACTCGTGGCCCCATCCTGGCCGCCATCGTGTTGGCCGTCGCCGCCGGGGCCACGCTGCGAGTCACCCGCCACCGCTGGTTGCCGCGCTTCGCTCACTGGAAAAAACGGCTCGACGCTTTCGGCCGGTCCCGCCATCGCCGCCGTGTCCGCCGTTCAAAACTCGATTTTTTCGATCGCTTCGAACAACTGCTCGCCGCCGCCGGCCTGCAGCGGGCCGCGAGCGATACGCCCCGGGAATGGCTCGATCAAATGCTCGCGGCAGCTCCCCGACTTGCCGCCGCGTCGCCCACAGTGGCATCACCACCGGTCGCCTCACCGTCGGTCGCGTCGCCGTCGGCGCCATCGCCACCGTCGCCATCGCCGTCGGTTCCCACGCTCGGTTCGCGTAGCGGCGACAGCACCGCGTTGGGCGATCGGCCCTCGCTGGAGCAGTTCTCGGCCGCGGCTCGGGAGATCATCGAGCGGTTTTACCGGGTGCGATACGGCGGCTTGGCACTGGAAGCGATGGAGCGCGCGGCGGTCGATCGATCGCTGGCGGTCATCGCCGATTTTCTCCGCCCCGTTCCATCTCCCGAAGCAAGGAGCCAATCATGATCGGACAGGAAACACGCGGTGGGCGGCCATGGAGCTTCGACTCGCGAGCTTCGCAGGCGCGGAGAAGGCCTCGACTATCCGTGGCCGCGTGGCCGGTGCTCCGCTCGCTCATGCTCGCAAGCCTCGCGCTGGGGGTGATGGCGGGTACAGGCGTGGTCGCGGGCGTCGAGCCCGAAGGTCAAACCCCGGCGTCCTCGACGATGCGGCAGCGCCGGCCGAATGTCGTGCTGATCCTGACGGACGACCAACGCGCGGACGCGCTGGGCTGCGCTGGCCATCCGCATTTGAAAACTCCCCACATCGATCGGCTGGCAGCCGAGGGTTTCCATTTTTCCCGCGCCTTCTGCACCACGTCGCTGTGCTCACCGAGTCGCGCGTCGATTTTGAGCGGACTGTACGCGCACACGCATGGGGTCACGAACAACTTCACGGAGTTCCCCGAGGCGTTGCCGAGCTTTCCGCGGCGCCTGCAGTCGGCCGGCTACCGCACGGCGTATCTCGGTAAGTGGCACATGGGTGAGGAGAACGACGGCAAACGCCCGGGTTTCGACTACTTCGTGTCCCACAAAGGGCAAGGCAAATACTACGACACCGAATTCAATGTCGATGGGCAGCGGCGGGTTGTTCCGGGCTACTACACGCATGTCATCACCGACATGGCGATCGACTGGCTGCGAAACCATGTCCGCGTTGATGGCCCGCCGTTCCTGTTGATGCTTGGCCATAAGGCGCCGCATAGCTTTTACGTCGCCGAACCGCGATACGCCCACGCGTTCGACAACGTGAAAATCGAATATCCACGTTCCGCGTTTCAATTGGATGACAAGCCGGCTTGGTTCCGCAAACGGCTCGATACATGGCACGGCATCTACGGTCCGCTGTTCGATTTCCGCAAGAAGTTTCCGGATCGACGCCCCGAAGCGGTCGCCGACTTCGCCGCCATGACCCGCGCCTATTGGGGCACGATCCAGTCGGTCGACGACAGCGTCGGTCGGCTTCGCCAGACGCTGGAGGAACTAGCGGTGTTCGACAACACGTTGGTCTTGTTCCTTGGCGACAACGGGTTGCTTAACGGCGAACACGGCATGGTGGACAAACGCACGATGCACGAAGCGAGCATTCGCGTGCCGCTTGTGGTTCGTCCTCCGCGCGGTTCGACCGGCCCGCCGCGTCGTGTGGAACAGATGGTCCTGCACGTCGACATCGCGCCGACAGTCCTCGATTTCGCCGGCCTGCCGCCGCTGGAGAAGATTCACGGACGGTCCTGGAAACCGCTCTTGGGGAATCAATCGCCGCCTTCCGCGTGGCGCGACGCGTGGCATTACGAATACAACTACGAGCCGCAATTTCCCTACACTCCGAACGTTCGCGGTGTCCGTACCGACCGCTGGAAGTTCATCCGCTATCCGCACGGCGACGGCGGCCCGGACCGTCATGAACCGGAACTGTACGATCTGGCCGCCGACCCGGAAGAGACGAAGAATCTGGCCCGCCAACCGGAACTTCGCGCGGTCATCGCCGAACTTGAGGAAAAACTGCAAAAAAGCCTCGCGGATACCGGCGCTATTCCCGACAAGATGCCGCTCGACGCTGGCATATTCGATCGCTTGCCGGATCTGAAAATCCGCTAACGCCCGGCTGCCGATAAACACGACAGCCACTGTGAACCGCGAACGGTGGATGGCGGTCGTTCCTGCGGAGGCAACTTTCATGTTCCGGGAAGAAGGCGTGTACTCGACGCGCGTATACCGGCGACGCAAACCTTCGTGGCTCTCGGTCGGACTCGCGATCGGCCTCGTCGTCGCGCTCTATTGGCTGCAAGGCCCCGCTGACGCCCCGTGGAAAAACCCGCCCGTCGTCCCGGCACGACTCGCCACCCAACCTCAGGCTGGCCGTACCCAACAACCGGGCGTCGGAAAATCATCCGCCCGCGGCAAGCAAGCCGCCCGCGGCAACCCAACGGTTGGCAGCAATCAAACCATCGGTGGAAACCAAGCCGTCGGTGGCAATCAAGCCGTTAGTGGCGACCAAGCCGTTGTTGGCAATCAAGCCGTTAGTGGTGACTCGTTCGGAATGAGCGGTCAGGGCGCGGAGGATCGTCATTCCGGTAGCGACTTCGGGGTAACGTCGGACTCGAAGCGGTCCCGGCAAACCGATTCGCTCCCCGATTCGCTCTCCGACACTTCCAATTCGGCCGACCTCGGCAACACTTCGACTTCGCCTTCTCCCTCAATAATTCCGCTGGAAGAAACGACGTCGGACTCAACGCTGGGCACAACAGCCGGCACAACAGCCGGCACGACAACAGGCACGACGAATGGGTCCTCGGACGACGCGACGAACAGCGAGTTGAACCGCGAATCCGATAGCAACTCCAAGAACGACTCGAACAGCGATTCAGATTCGAACAACGCCTCAAGCAGCGGTTTGAACTCGAACAGCGGCTCCGGCGGCGACTCGAACCGCGGAGCCGATCGCGCCACCGACCCGTATTCGACGCAGGGGACCGCCTCGGATTCGGGAACGAGCGGCGGCAGCGGCGCCGCGGTCGGCGGCAGTGCTGCACGATCGGATGGCTCGGCCCCTGGCTCGTCGAACAAGTCATCGACCTTCGGGTTGGTCGGCGACCGCGCGAAGGACGGCCAATACTCGCCGATCGTGCCCAACGTGGTGATTCGCGATTTGGCCGGCAAAGTGGTCTATCGCGGCGAGATCGATCTTCGCGACACCTTGAAACGGATCGACGCCGGCACCAAGCTTGGCTTTCCCAACGACGGATCGGTGTTTCAGAATCGGGAGCAACTGTTGCCCAAGAAGGCGGCTGGATACTACCGAGAGTGGGTTCATCGCACCCCTGGACTGGCTGGCCCAGGCCCGCAGCGCGTTGTAACCGGCACCAACCGTGAAGCCTATTACACCCCGGACCATTACAACACGTTTCGGCGCGTGCGATAACTCAGGTGAAATGGTCAAATGTCTGGCGGGCGAGTATCCTAAGCCTTGGGCTTGCGGAAACTTAATCGAAGCCTATTTAGACGATTCATTCGAAGAGAGCGGGACTTTCCATGGTGGACTGGTCGGCCTTTGCCGCCGCGATCGCGGCGCCTCAGCGGTTTCTCTTGGTGAGCCACATCCGCCCTGATTGCGACGCCCTGGGAAGCGAGCTTGGCATGGCCGGCGTGCTCGACGCGCTCGGCAAACAGGTGCGGATTGTCAACGGCCACGCGACTCCGCCGAACATCGCGTTCATCGATCCGTCCCGCCGCATCGAGACGATCGGCGCCGGCGTCGAGGCGGCCGACTTGGCGGACATCGAAATGGTGATGATTCTCGA
The DNA here is from genome assembly GCA_903921945.1 of uncultured Planctomycetaceae bacterium. GTDB lineage: Bacteria > Planctomycetota > Planctomycetia > Pirellulales > Pirellulaceae > CAIXSC01. Next base: position 13,015 of record CAIXSC010000758.1, on the reverse strand, counting down.
CACCAGCGCGTGGGTTCAGCTTGGACCGATGGCGGACGTGATTCGCAGCCTCCCTGCCCGCCGCATGGTGCTGGACCATCACGTGGGCCAGGATGAGCTTGGCGCCGAACTGTTCAAGGACACGAAGGCCGAGGCGACCGGCCGGCTAGTGCTCGACGCGGCCCGCCACTTGGGAGTGCCGCTCACAGACAGCATCGCTCTGCCGTTATTCGCGGCGATCGCGACCGACACAGGTTGGTTCCGCTTCGGTTCCGCCGGCGCTTCGACCTTTCGGGGCGCTGCCGATTTGATCGATGCTGGCGCCCAGCCCGCGACGATTTACCGGGAACTTTACGAACAAGATACGCTGGCCCGCATGAAGCTTCGCGGCACCATCCTCGCTCACGCCGCGACGGAACTCGATGGCCGGCTGGCTCATACTTTCGTCCAGGCGGCCGACTTTGCCGCCACCGGGGCGCTAGCGAGCGACACCGAGGACGCGATCAACTTGCTGTTGCAGATCGCGGGCACGCAAGTCGCCGTCATTCTGGTCGAACAGGCGACAGGCGGGTTCAAGATCAGCTTCCGCAGCCGCTGCGCGGTGGACTGCAGCCAGCTTGGCAGCCAATTCCGTGGCGGCGGTCACAAGGCGGCGGCTGGCGGCTACGTTGACGGCCCGTTCGCCGAAGCGCAAGCACGCGTTCTTGACGCTGTGCGAACGGCCATGCGATAATCCGCGTCCCGCCGACCGAGCAGCTCAATCGTTCGAACCCTTACCTGCCGCCCCGTGGCTGCTCGCAACTTAGAACGTTCCCTGAGCGGTTCACCGCGAATCGGGACATGCCATCAGCCAATTATCAACCAGCGTCATCACCGGTTAACGACATTGCCTGGCGTCGTCGTCGAAGATGCTCGTCAACGACGGTCGCCGCGGATTTTCGTTGGGGCCTAGCACACTCAGGATTGTTTCCGGTGACCGGCGACTGGCAAGTGCCGCGAACCGCGATTTTTAGGAACCTCAGCCATGAGTAAACCAACAACCGCTGGCGCGTCGGGCGCCGGCGCGGTGAAAGCGGGCGAGTCCGATCACGGGCATCATGGTCCGTCGCTAGAGGAACGCCGCGGCTTCTTGGGGGCGTCGATTGCCGCTGGAACGGTCGGCGCGGTCATCACCGCCGTTCCGCTCGGAGCCGGTTCCCTCGTGTTGCTCGATCCGGTTCGTCGCCGGATGGCTCAGGGGAACGAAGGGGGCAAGACCTACCTGCGGGTGGCGACGGTCGATTCGTTGCCTGCCGATGGCACTCCGGTTCAAGTCCCGGTCATCGCCGACCTGACGGACGCTTGGAATCGCGAAGCCAACCAGCCGATCGGGGCTGTTTATCTGATTCGCAAAGGCGCGGAGGTGCAGTGCTTCAACGCCATCTGCCCGCACGCCGGTTGTTTTGTCAGCTTCGCGGCGGACAGAAAAGTGTTTCAATGCCCGTGCCACACCAGCGCGTTCAATTTGGATGGCTCGATCATCGCTCCTAGCCCCAGCCCGCGGGACATGGACGGATTGGATGTCGACGCGGAGAAACTCAAGCAGGGCGAGGTTTGGGTGCGGTTCGTGAATTACCTGCCGGGCAAGCATGATCAGGTGGAGAAGTAACGCATGAACGCTTTGCTATCCTGGCTCGATAACCGCACTGGCTACAAGCAGCAAATGTCCGAGGCGCTGTGGGAGAAAATCCCGAGCGGCGCCCGGTTTCGTTACGTGACGGGCAGCATGTTGGTGTTCGCCTTCGTCACTCAGGCGATCACCGGCATCTTTCTCTGGATGGCCTACAGCCCCAGCAGCCAAACCGCCTGGGAAAGCGTGTACTACATCCAGCATGAAATGTGGGGCGGATGGTTCGTCCGCGGCATTCACCACTTCATGGCCCAGGCGATGGTGGTTGTCCTGGCGCTGCACTTGCTCCAAGTGGTTGTGGACGGGGCCTATCGAGCGCCCCGTGAAGTCAATTTCTGGCTCGGCCTGATCCTGATGAAGATCACGCTCGGCCTCGGACTCACCGGCTACTTGTTGCCTTGGGATCAAAAGGGTTACTGGGCGACAAGCGTCGCCACCAACCTGATGACCTTGGTGCCGTTCGCCGGCACGCAGATCCAGCAGATTGTCGTGGGCGGCCAGGACTACGGCCACGCCACGCTAACCCGTTTCTTCGCCTTGCACGCCGGTGTTTTGCCGGCCGCCCTGATCGGCTTCCTGGCGCTTCACATCATGGTCTTCCGGCGGCATGGGATCACTGCCCATATCACGCCTGGCCGCAAAGACCAGTACTTTTGGCCGCACCAAGTGCTGATCGACGGTATCGCCTGCATGACGATGTTGCTGATCGTCGTTCTGTGCGTCATCAAATTCAATATCGGCGGAGCACTCAGCGGAAACCTCGGGAACACCGGCTTCCTGGGCGCGGAACTGGGCGCCCCCGCGGATCCTTCGGAGCAGTATTCGGCCGCCCGACCCGAATGGTACTACCTGTTCCTCTTCCAGTTGCTCAAGTATTTCGAAGGCTCCACCGAGTGGATCGGAGCGATCGTGTTGCCGGGGCTGGTGGTAGGACTGCTGTTCGCGATGCCGATCATCGGCCGAAGCACCACGGGCCACCGCCTGAACATCGCCATTGTGCTCGTGTTGATCGGCGGAGCCGGCCTGCTCACCGGCCTCGCGATGATTGACGACAGCTACGACCGCGTCGCCGCCAAGATGGGGTGGAGCGGCGAGCAGCACGCGAAGAAAATCGATTCGGCAAAAGAATTCCACGCCGCCAAAGAGAAGGCCGAGATCGACGCCGCCCGGACGATCGCGCTCGTCCAACGCCGCCAAACGGTCGACGGCAAGGTATCCCAACCGCTGTTGATCCCGAAGCAAGGCGCTGTTTACCTGCTGCGCAACGACCCGCTCACCCAGGGCCCGCGGCTGTTCGAGAAACACTGCTCGAGCTGCCACAGTTATTCGGCCGGCGGCGGTGACTCTGTAACGCTCGTGAAGCAACCCGAAGCGGCCTCCGCCCCCAACCTGCATGGTTTTGCTTCCCGGACTTGGCTCAAGGGAATCCTCGATCCGAAGCAGGTCGACACCGCCGCCTACTTCGGTAATACGGCCCATAAAGAAGGCCGCATGTCGTCGTGGGTGAAGCAACACGGCGCCAAGCTTCCTCCGGAAGAGATCGATGCCATCGTGGCCGCGCTCTCGCGCCAGGCCGACCTGCGTTCGCAGCGCGAACAGGACGCCAAAGACAACGAACTCATCACCCGCGGCGTGGCCCTGGTCGAGAAAAACTGCGCCAACGGTTGCCATAAGTTCGGCTCCGTCGGGCAGGACGGCCTCGCCCCGGACCTCACGGGGTACGGCTCCTACGAATGGCTCATGGGGTTCATCAGCGATCCCGGCCATGAACGCTTCTATCGCCAGGAAAACGATCGCATGCCGTCGTTTGCCCAAGACCTTGGCAATCCGGCCAACCACAGCTTGAGCATTCGCGAAATCTCGCTGATCGTCGACTGGATGCGCGGGGATTACTACCTGCCCCAAGATCCACTGCCGACACTTCCGCATCCCGAAGAGTCGGCTCGGCAGACCGTGATCGCCGCCCGCACCACCGTCGCTCCAAGACCGGCCGTCGTCGGCGCCAAGCCGATCGTCGAGACGCGCACCGCCAAGGCCGAACGGCTGTTCAAGCAAAACTGCGCGGCCTGTCACAGCCACTTGAGCCCTCACGGGGCTGGAATCGCGGCCGCGTTGCCGTCCGCACCGAACCTCTTCGCCTTCGCCTCGCGGAGTTGGGTCGCCGGAATCCTCGATCCCAACCGGGTCGCGGGCGATGAATACTTTGGCCGCACCGCCCACTTCGAGGGCGACATGGTCAATTACGTCAACGACAACCTGAAAGAGCTCGACGAAGCCAAGAAAAAGGCGCTCGGCGACGCCATCGCCGCCCTGTCGGCCGAAGCGAAACTGCCTGACCAATCCGAACTCGACAAGCAGTCCACCGACGACGGCACGGTCGCTCGAGGCAAAACGGCCCTCGTGGAACAGTTCGGCTGCACGGACTGCCATCAACTCGGCGACAAAGGCGACGGCGGCTCCGCCCCAGACCTCACTGGCTGGGGCTCCACCGCATGGCTGAAGGAGTTCATCACCAACCCGGGCCACGAACGCTTCTACAAAGACTCGAACGACCGCATGCCCGCCTTCCGCACCGCCGCCAACGGCACCAAGCAACCGTTGCTGACGGAAGAGGAACTCGATCTGATCGTGAAATGGCTCCGCCGGGAAAAGTTGGAGTAGTTGGCTAGTTGCTAGTTGCTAGTTGCTAGTTGCTAGTTGCTAGTTGCTAGTTGCTAGTTGCTAGTTGCTAGTTGCTAGTGGTTGGTGGCTAGTGGTTGGTGGTTGCTAGTGGCTAGTGGCTTCGGGCTGGGACGTGACGACTGACAGGTGGCTTGCTCGACCAATGGCTGATGTGCGCGACTTGCGGAATTGGCTCGAACGATTCGCGCCGCTAGCGCTGGCCGAGTCTTGGGACAATGTCGGGTTGTTGGTCGGCGACCCGGAAGCCCGCGTGGAACGAGTGATGGTCTGTTTGACGGTCACTCCGGAGACGGTCGCGGAGGCGGTTCGCCGCCGAGCAGACTTGGTGGTAGCGCACCATCCGCTGCCATTCAAGCCGCTGCCGCGAGTGACCACGGAGACGACGCCGGGCCGGCTGGTCTGGCAATTGGCGCGCGCTGGGGCGTCACTCTACAGTCCCCACACGGCTTTTGATTCGGCGCGCGACGGTATCAATCAATTTCTGGCTGAACGGTTGGGGCTCGTCAACATTGAAACGTTGGTGCCTGGATCGGCGAGCGTTTTGAAGGCTGTCGAGCCTGTCGGGGAGTTGGCCTCGGCTGCCCGCGAGGCGACGCGCGGCCCTGCCGGCACGGGGCGCCGCGGGCTGTTGGCCGAGCCGACGACTTTGGCCAGTTTCGCTCGCCGAGTCGCGGAACGATTGGCTCCACAAGGGCAAGCGGTGCTGGCGGGTGTGCAACGCGTTGGCGATCCTGGCCGAACGGTGCGGATGGTTGGAATCGCGTGCGGCAGCGCGGGCAGTCTCTTGCCCGCCGCGCACGTGGCTGGTTGCGACGTGCTGTTGACGGGCGAGGCGACCTATCACACGTCCTTGGAAGCTCGAGCCCTGGGCATGGGACTTGTGCTGGCCGGCCACCATGCCACGGAACGGCCCGGAGTCGAGCGGCTTGCGGAGTCGCTTGGCGCCGACTGGCCGACTCTCGAGGTCTGGGCTTCGGAAGACGAACGCGACCCCGTGGAATCGGTCACCTAAAGCGGGCAGCCATCCGCGAACTGGCGAACTGGCGAACTGGCGGACTGGCGAACTGGCGAACTGGCGAGTTCGCCAGTGCGAAGACCGAAGCTCGCCTGTCGAATTCCCCGAATACTCGCGTTTGCCGCGTGGAATTCGCGAGTGTTGTCTTTTTCAGCAGTTACCGTTTTCGCAGGTCGCCAAACGCCTTCGACATCGCGTCACGGAGCATCGAACCATCATTCGAGTAGACCATGAAGCGAGCGCCTTGTTGTTGCGTCCGCGCCGCTTGCTCCGGTTTGCCGAACCAGCAACCGACCGCCACATGCCGGCGATCGGCCGTATCGATCACCTTTTGGATCATGGCGATGAGTGCCGGCGAGTCGTAGTCGTTCGGGATGCCCATGTTGGTGGTCAGGTCGTTCGGACCGATGAACAACGCGTTGACGCCGGGGATCGCGCAGATGGCGTCGACGTTTTCGACGCCCAGCACCGATTCGATCATGGGCACGAACAGCGTGTCGCGGCAGCGGTCCTCGGTGACATATTGCCGAGTCCGTTCGCTGGGCCAAACGCCTTCGCGGATCACCCGTTCGAGCGCTACGCCTTTCAGCGGTCGATAGACGGCCGCTGCCGCCAGCCGCTTGCAATGCTCGATGTCTTCCACATACGGCACCACCACTCCGTCGAACGTATCGCAGACCTTGGCGACATCGTCCGGTTCGCGACTATGGGTACGCGCCAGGCAGGCGATACCTTTGGCCGCGAGCGCGTATCGCAGCGGTAGGAACTCGGCCAAGTCCAACGCGTTGTGTTCGGCGGTCACGATCGCGAAATCGAGCGAGCCATCCGGGATCACGTCGACGATCGCCGGATTGACGGCGTATTGAATAAGCGTCCCGTAGACCGTATCGCCGCGCAACAGTTTGTCTTTGAGAAGTCGGGCCGGCTTCGGCGCCGGCTTTGCCGCGTAAGGATCCGCCATGGCCGTTCCTCCTAAACCCATTCGGAAGTGTTCGATGTACCCCGATCGAAGTTGATGATTCGATAGCGTAACCTCGACGGGCCGGGAATGTTATCCGCCAAAGTTCCCGGTGATGCGCCGTTCGAACGGCCTGCCCAGCCGTCGCCTAAGGCTTGGCGGAATCCGAGGATTGGCGGTCGCTTTCAGACACCGCCTCCAAGCTCTGCACGCCTTCGACCCGGTTTAACTCGGCTAGTAGTCCCGCCAGGCGATTGCCTTCGCCGAGTCGCACGGCGTAGACGCAATCGAGGACGGTGCCTTGGCGGGCGGTGGCGAGCGAACGCAGTCGCCACGCAGCGCCTCGACGATCAAAAACCGGCTCTAACAACGCGTGGGGATCATGGCCAACCCCAATCCGCGCTTGCACGACGTACCGTTCAACTGCCTCGGCGGTCTCCGCACGCGACTCGTGGCCCGTGCCAGCCGCCGCTCCACCGCCAACGTCGCCGCTGACCCGCCGTGCCTGCCGACGATCGAGTTTCCAGCGATCGGGTTGCCAGCGATCAAGTTTCCATCGATCAAGGGCGATTGCCGTGAGGGCGACGAGCGGCATGCCGAGCAGCGGCACGAACAGCAGTCCGGCGCCGGCCGCCATGCCGACGACCACCGAAAAAATGACAAACGCCGTATCGCGCGTGTCGTCGACAACCGTGCGAAAGCGGACGATCGACAGCGCGCCGACCAAGCTGAACGCCCGCGCGACGCTGTTGCCGATCACCAGCGCGACCATGGCGATGAGCAAACTGAGCAGCACAAGCGTCGCGAACAGAACTCGGGAATCTTCCTTGCGGCGGCCATGTGACAGACGATAGATGACGGCAACGGCCAACCCCATGAGCAACGCGGCGACCAGGCGAACGGTTAACTCGCCAGGCCCCAGCGAGGCGGCCGACTCCGCCACCCCGGCCGGCGTATCGCTCGCCAGCAGCCAATCAAACATCCCGTCCCCCGATTTCCGGCGTGCCGTCCACTCCGCTATCGGCGCCACCGAGCCGACGCATTGCGCGGCGGTACTTCGAATGGCTACCGGGGCTCAATCGAAAATCCTGAATGGCGTGTTTGAAGATCAACGGCAGGTCGCCCGCGAACTTGAATTCACAGACTTCCAAATCGCTAGGAAGTTCGCGTTCTTCACCCATCCGCGCGAAACTCCAACCGGCCACTCGGGCCGCGACCAGACCGCGATCGAAGGTCAACCGCAGCCGTCCAGCGGCGCTCGACGCGTAATACGCTTCGCGATGATAGCGAACCTGGCATACGGGCCGCAGTTCGTATCGCAACGCTTGACGCAGAAACCAATGCGTGGCGCGTGACTCGACACGCGATCCCGCGAGCGACTCGACACGCGATCCCGCGAGCGACTCGGCGAGCGCTTCCCGCCAAGCGGACGCATCGAGTTGATCGCGGCGTTTCCGCACGGCGCGGCCGCTCTTGGTCTTGCGTTCCAGGAACACGGTCGTGGAATTGCCGTAGGCGCGTACCCGGAATTTTCCGAAGGCGTGGCGGCCGGTTGCGCGGAGAACTCGCCAGTCCGGGGTGTCGAGATAGATGGAGCGGACCCCGTACGCGCCGCCGAGCGCGGGATCGGCGTGCGAGTCAAGTTGGAAGTCGTTGCGGAAGCGTTCGCGAAGCGCCGCGGCCGTTTCCGGAAGCACGAGGAACTTCCATTCAAAGGCCCGCGGACCGCCCGCTTGGCGGCCAGCAAGCGAAGGCGACAGGTCGGCGGCCAACGCCCGCGCGGCGACCGGCAGTTCGGCATTGCGAGCCGCCGCCGAGGATCCATGGAGGTACGAAGACGTAGGTGAGGAGGAAGCCGAAGATAGCTGGCGGTCTGACATGGCGGGACCGCGCGACTAGGCGGCTTCCAAGACGGCGGCGATCGTTTGCCCGGTGCCGGAGGCGCCGAGCACGAGGCCGCTGTTTCGCGTGAGAGGTTGCGGTTCCGAATGCACGACACGGACGGGGCAATTCGGGTCGGGCTGCGAATAATTGCGAGTGGGCGGGATTTCGCCCGCCTCGAGCGCCATCACGGCGGCGATCGTCTCGACAATTCCGGCAGCGGCGCCCAGATTGCCGAAAAGGGACTTCGGCGCGGTGACCGGGGTATCGCCGACCGTAGTGCGGATCGCGGCCGCCTCGCAGGCGTCATCGTCGACCGTGCCGAGCCCGTTCGCTTTCACAAAGCCGACCGCGTCGGGGGCGAGTTGCGCCTCGGCCAGCGCGCCGCGAATCGCGCGTTCGAACGCGTGGCTGTGCGTGCCGCCGTGGAACGCGGACGGCTCGAAGGTGCAGACCGCGCTCTTCAGTCGCGCCAAAATCCGCGCCCCGCGGGCCTCCGCATGGCCGCGCGTTTCCAAGACCAACGCGCCGGCACCTTCGCCATTCACCGAGCCATCCCGCCGAGCATCAAACGGCCGGCAAGCGTCCGCCGGATCGCCCGCGTGATGCGACAACCGCAGGGCGTGCCGGTACATCAACGGAGTGATGTTGAGCCGATTGCCGCTGCCGCCAATCAACATGACATCGGCATGCCCGCGGCGGAGAACATTGCAGCCTTCGATCAACGCCATCAGCGACGAGGCTTCGCCGAGCGTAAAACTGTTGTTCGGACCGCGAGCGTCGAAGCTGATCGCCACATGGCAAGCGATCATGTTGGGCAGATACTTGAGCATCCAGAGCGGATTGAGTTCCCGCATCCCCTCGCTGCCCCAGACGCCAAAATCGAACTGGCCGTCCACCAGGCATTTGCGATAGGCCGGCTCCAGTTCGGGAATCTCGCCGTAATACATCTCGGATCCGTAGACGACGCCCATCCGGTCGGACGGAATTCCGCCCGGCTTCAGGCCGGCGTCGGCGGCGGCGAGCGTCGCGGCGGCGAATCCGAATTGGATTTCGCGGCACATGACCTTCAGCGCCTTCCGCGGCTGCACATACAGCTTGCCGTCGAATTCGGGGACGTAGCCGCCAAACGGCACGGGGAAACGCGTGTTCTCCAAATAGGGAACGGCGCGGACACCGCTAGCCGCGGACCTCAACGACCGCCAGAACGCTTCGCGGCCGATGCCGATCGGGGTGACCATGCCAACCCCGGTAATGACGAGTTCGTTCCGATCCGACATAGCCGCCGTGCGTCCTGAGGATAGGCTTTCCGAAACGCTGAAATGTATCGCTGACAGGCGGGGTTTACAAGTTCGACGAACCCGGCCTGCCAGGCGGTTACGACGTGGCGATGGCCGGAGGCCCGCCCGTGGACTCGTCCGAATCGTAAATCCGGTAGGTTTTGATCAGCTTGGCGCCGCCCCGCTGCAGCGACTTCCGCGACAGGTCGTTGCTTTCCAAGACCCAGGAGAACTCGACCTCGCGTATTCCCCAATCCAGGATTTCAGGCACCAGCCGCGACAGCACCACGACGCCCAGGCCCCACCGTTGGTACTCGGGGAGAACGTTCGTGCTGATCAGCCGCACCTTGTCGATCTTTCGGCGGTTCCACAGCAGCCGCAGGAAGCCGAATGGGAACAGCCGGCCATCGATCGCTTTGATCCGCGGGTTGTAGTCGAGCAGTCCGAAGGCGGACGCGACCGGTTTGCCATCGACTTCGGCGAAGGTCGTCAATTCGGGCACGACCAAATGCTTCATCTCGCCGCTCATGAACTCCAGTTCCTCGTCCGACAACGGGGTGAACCCCCAGGTGCCGACCAGCGACTTGTTGTAAATATCCAGGAACGTGCGGACTTCCTCGGCGAACCGTCGTTTGTCGAGCCGCCGGAGGGTGACATTGAAGCGGCTGATCACTTCGCGAACGACGAAGTCGAGCTTTTTGTCGAGCGAATCGAGCATGCCGACTTCGCCCCAGAACGCGTACATGTCCTGGGTTTTGTGAAAACCGCATTGCTCGATCAACCGCGCGTAGAACGGCGGGTTGTAGGTCATCATGAACGTCGGCGGGCTGTCGAAACCATCGATCAGCAGTCCGACTTCGTAGTTCAGCGACGGGTTGATCGGCCCGCGCATCGCGTGCAGGCCGTGGCCGGCGAGCCACTCGCGGGCGGCGGCGAACAGGCCTTGGGCCGCTTCGAGATCGTCGGTGCATTCAAAGAAGCCGAACATGCCCCGCTTGTCATGGAACCGTTCAATGTGACGCGGGTTGACAATGGCCGCGATCCGTCCGATCGGCTCGCCGTCCCGGGTCGCCAAAAAAGTCTGGATCTTGGCGTAGTTGTAGAACGGATGCGACTTGTAGCCGACCATCGCCGCCTGGTTCGCCCGGAGCGGCGGAATCCAGTTGGGGTCGCCGCGATACAGTTTCCACGGCAATTCGAGGAATTGTTTCCGTTCTCCACTCGTGGAAACGGCCTTTACGATAAGACGAGACATGGCGTAAAACCCAACTACCGTTCAAGGACAAGGACGGCTGGCAGCCGTCTGGGAAATCTTAACAGGTTGTGGCGGAGCACAGGACGGCGCTGAGGATTTCACGGAAGGAAACCGGCCATGTCGATTCTCGTCACCGGAGCCACCGGTTTGGTGGGAAACAATGTCGTGCGCCACCTGCTCCAACAGGGCCGGGCGGTGCGAGTCTTGGTTCGCGAAGGGGCCGACCAGCGGCCATTGGACGGGTTGTCGATCGAACGGTGTTACGGCGACGTCCGCGACGCCGACGCCGTCACTCGAGCGTGTGCCGGGGTCACAGCGGTCATTCATTCCGCCGCCTATCTGCATATCGGCCGGGAAAAACTCGCATTGCAGCGGGAAATCAATGTTCGCGGCACAGAGAATGTCGCGCGAGCCGCACGACTGGCGAAAGCCCGCCTGCTTCACATTTCCACGATCAACGCCTTGGATGTGCCGGCCGACGGCGTGCCGCTCGACGAAACAGGACAGGGCCGCCAAAACGTCCCGTGCGGCTACGTCCTAACGAAACAAGAGGCGGAAGCGGTCGTGCGGCGGGAAATCGCCAACGGACTCGACGGCCTCATCGCCAATCCCGGGTTCATGCTCGGTGAATGGGATTGGAAACCGTCTTCCAGCCGGATGTTCGTTCAGGTCGTGCGGCGCCGCCCGCTGCTCGCTCCGCGGGGCGGGTTGAGTGTCTGCGACATCGACGACGTGACAGCCGCGCTGATCCAGGCGCTCGATCATTCCCCGACCGGCCGCCAGTTCATCCTGGCCGGGCACAACATTACCTATCTGGAATTGTGGCGCCGCATGGCCGCTTGTGCCGGATCGAGGCCCCCCCTTGGAAGAATCGGGCCCGTGATCAGTTGGGGTGCCGGCTTGGTCGGCGACACACTCGCCCGCTTGCGGGGGAATGAAAGCGATTTGAATTCGGCGGCGGTCCGCATGTCCGGATTATTTCATTTTTACAGCAGTGAACGTGCGAAAGCCGAGCTGAATTATCGCCCTCGGCCGCTCGAAGAAACCATTCGCAGGACCTACGCTTGGCTTGTCCAGCAGCGCTACTTCTCGCTGCCCTGACGGACGGCGGGAAGGTCTTCTGGCGGATGGGGGGGCGGTCCGATGAACCGCGTTTTAATCACCGGCGCATCGGGCTTCGTGGGCGGCCATCTGGTCGACGCCCTCGCTCGCCGCGGCCTGGACATCCGAGTGCTCGTCCGTTCCCGCGCCGCCGCCGACCGGTTCCGCGAGCAGAAAGTGGATGTGGCGCTCGGCGATCTCTGCGATCCCGATTCCCTGCCACCCGCCATCGCCGATCGCGACACCGTGTTCCATGTCGGCGGCGCGATCGCCGTGGTCCGCTACGACGACTTCGACCGTATCAATGGCGACGGCACTCGCAATCTGGTGGCTGCGTGCCAACGACAACCGCAGCCGCCGCGGTTCATTCTGGTGTCCTCGATTTCCGCGGCGGGGCCTGGTCCGCGTGGCAGCGTGCGATCGGAAGACGCCGCGCCCAACCCGATCTCGCGGTATGGAATCAGCAAGCGGGCCGGTGAACTGGCCGTGGAAGCGGCCGCTGGCCAGATGCCGACGACCGTTGTCCGGCCGGGCGTGGTCTTCGGCCCGCGCGACAAGGAACTGCTGGTCGCCTTTCGCGCGATTCGCAACACATTCGTCCACGTCAGCCCGCGGCGCCGCAACCCGCCGCTCTCCTACATCGAAGTGACCGATTTAGCGGAACTGCTGATCGCGGCCGCCGAGCGCGGCCGAAGGCTCGCCGCCCCTGGCGCCACGACACCCGGAACGGGCGAAGGCTACTATTTCGCGACGCACAACGAGTTTCCTTGCTACCGGCAGTTCGGGCAATTGGCAGCGCAGGCGATGGGCCGACGGTTCGCGATCCCATGCGTTCCGCCCCGACCAATTCCATGGTGCATCGCGCTGACCGGCGAAATCATCGCCAAGCTCCGCGGCAAGCCGGTCGTCTTCGGCCGCGACAAGTTCCGCGAGGCGATCGCTTCGTCCTGGGCCTGCTCGAACCAGCGAGCCCGCGAACAACTCGGATTCCAACCTTCCGCCCCGCTGCTCGACCAGCTTCGAGCGACCGTGGAATGGTATCGGCGCGAAGGCTGGCTCTAGTCGACGTGACGCGGCTTCCATGCCAAAACTCGCGAAGCTAAAACGGGAATGGTCGCGTTACGCGTCTGCCGGTCGAGCGATTCGAACGGCATGACGGTGGCATGGCGAGGTAAAAAACGAGTAGCGGTCGTAT
>CAIXSC010000757.1 GCA_903921945.1 uncultured Planctomycetaceae bacterium | reverse complement strand
CGCTTTGACGAACGCGGACGACGCGTTCTCGGCGGACTCGACGAGGGATGTGGGGTCGGCGAGTCCAGCGGATGCGGCGGCGCCACGGGCGTTTTCCTCCAGTTCTTGACGGATTGGCGCGAGGATCGTGGCTTGGGCGATCAGCCACGCCAGCCGCAGCAGCTCGCTAAGCGGCTCGAATGGATTCGTGAGCACCGCCTCAAAGAACACGATCGGCTCTCCGGGAGCACTCCACCCGCCGCCTCCCGTGGCCGGATAGACCCAGGCGACCAGGCAGTCGCGATCGGCAATCGTCCCGTTCAATCGCAGCGACAACTGACGAAGCAGTCCCGGCCCGCGCGCCTCCCATAGTTCCAGGAATGGACGAGTTCGCAGCGGCAGTTCGCTAGCGAGTCTCGGAACACACTCGGCGAACACGCGTTCGAACGCGACGAATTCCTTCATGCCTTCCCATTCGGCGACTTCCGCTGGCGGAGTCTCGCGCTGGCCGTCGTTCGCTTCGTCGCTTGCCGCCGTCATCGCCAGTCGCGTCAGTTGCTGCCACAGCCATGTGGCAACCGGCTCGCCACCCGTCCTGCGCGCGTGACAGACCTCCTCGGCGGCTGATCTTACGCGTTCATGGACAATCCGCCGGCCGCTGGCGGCGGCCGCCAAAGCGTAGGCGGGAGAGAGTTCGGGTTCGGTGAGCCAGGCGAGTCGCGTCATGGGGCCTCAGATAGGGAAGCAGGCGATCGGCGGGTTAACCCGGCTGGCAGGGGCCGGTCTGAGACGGATGCGGTCAGACGAGGCGCGTTTTCGCCCATTTCGCATCGATGTCCTTTTGCTATAGTAGCGAAGCGATCGGAAAGCGAGCGGTTCTCGGATGCCGCAAGCCACCTAAGCGCCCCGCGTGTCTCTTTCGCGTTCCCCGTGATTGTTGCTGCCCGTGCCATTGGGGCTCGGCTGGAACCTAATTTGCAGGACTTCGCCAACCATGCTGAAGGAAGCCGTCGATCGGTGGACCACCGTGGACGCCAACGAGCTGTACGAGATCCCGGGCTGGGGTAAAGGGTACTTTTCGATCAGCCCCGATGGCAACATGCTGGTTCATCCGACCAAGGATCCGGCGAAGTTCATCGACATGAAGGAGCTGGTCGAGCGGCTCCAGGCCCGCGGGCTCGACCTCCCGGTGCTCGTCCGTTTCAACGGCATCCTGCAGGATCGCTTGCGGGAAATCCACGACGCGTTCGCCCAGGCGATCCGCGAAAACGACTATCGCGGCAACTACACGTGCGTCTACCCGATCAAGGTCAATCAGCAGCGGCACGTCGTCGAAAAGATCCTCGAATACAGCCGCCCGTTCGGGTTCGGGCTGGAAGCGGGCAGCAAGCCCGAACTGTTGGCGGTCGTCGCGATGACCGATGTCGACACGCCGATCATCTGCAACGGATTCAAGGACGCCGAATTCATCGAAATGGCGATGCTCGCCCAAAAGGTCGGGCGGAAGGTGATTCCGGTCGTCGAGAAGTACACCGAGCTGGAATTGATCTTGAACTACGCGGCCAAAGTCGGGGTTCGGCCCCAGATCGGCATGCGGATCAAGTTGGCGGCCCGCGGCTCCGGCCGCT
>CAIXSC010000756.1 GCA_903921945.1 uncultured Planctomycetaceae bacterium | reverse complement strand
CCGTCGGTGGATCTGGTGCTTGAAAGGTTCGATGGTTTGTCGGCGGGTATCGAACAGTTGGACGCGAACAACGCGCGTCTGGCGGGCAACGCGGACAACAATTGGCTCGATCTGCGGTTGAACGCGGCGGGCACGCTGTTCGTGAAGACGCTGAAAATGACGCGGATCGCTGGTCTGGATGGCGATGACACGATCTACGGCTCGGGCGCCAATGAGACGCTCGACGGAGGCTTCGGTGCCGACTCGCTGTATGGGATGGCGGGCAATGACGTGCTTTTAGGCGGAACTGGCGCTGACTACCTGGAGGGCGGCGCTGGGGCCGACACCTTGAATGGCGAGGACGGGGCCGACACCTTGCGGGGCGGCGATGGCGTCGATCAGCTGGTTTTCAACGGTGATCTCGATTCGCTTGACCGCGTCGAGGACCTAGCGGCTGCCGACTTTCTGCAGTTGGTCGGTTATGGCCCGTCCGTGACCTATCCGAGCATCACGTTTGATGCATCAAGCCAAATGTTGGTGGTTCCGACCACGCCCTACAAACGCATCATGCTGAGTAGCCTCAAAGCGAAGCCAGCAGCTTCCAAGATTAAGTTAACGGCCCCATCGGGAGCGGCTTGGATTCGCACTTAAGCGGTATTATCTGGCTATCTGAATCTGATCACCACCTTTATTGCAATGATCCCACCGTTAGAAATAGCCAATCCGGACCTTAAAGCCGCAAATCGCATTGGCGTACATTGTGTTGTTTATTGTGAAATTGTCGAACTAGAGCCGAACTGGGGCTTCCTGAGCGAGTTGGGCCACAACACGCGTGGATCTGCCTTCGAGACTGCGAGCTACCGGCGAGCGACCATCGCGGGTTATCGAACTAGAGGTTGGAACTGATGGCGATAACTTCCTGGAATCCTTGGTGGAAGCACCGATCCGGCTACTTTTCGCGCGGGAAGGCTTCCGCCGAATCGATGCGCCGGCGGAATGCCTTGCGCTCCCGTCAACTGCGCGGTGAACTGCTCGAATCGCGGTTACTGATGGCGACGGAAATCACCTCGATGTCGTCACTGTCCCTGAACACGGCCAGCTTGACGCGGATCGAGATCGGTGGACCGGTCGCCGGCAATCCGGAGGGCGGGACTGACTTCGACGGCTATGACCGGATCGAGATCGCTTCGGACGCGACCCTGGCTGGAACGTTGCAGGTCGAACTTGTAAACGGGTACGTTCCGAACGTGGGTGATGAGTTCCTTTTCATGACGTCCACCGGGGCGTTCATCGACAAGTTTGACCAAGCACAAGGCCTTCTCCTTCCCGATGGCGAGCGTTTTTTTAATATCGTCGTCAGCGGACAACAAGCGAAGTTGGTCGTGAAGGCGGTGCCTGGCGCCGGCCTGAGGTTTACCCCAACAAATTCCGCGGCGGCGGACGACCTTGGCGAGTTTCTCGGCGGTTACTTCGACAACTCGACCCTGGACTACACGGGGGGAGTGGAAGTGTCCGGCTTCTTTTCCGCCGATGGGATGTTGACGGTGGAACGCAAGTTCCAGGGGCTTACGCTGTCCGATGGCACGACGACCTCGCTTGCCGTCGAAGTTTTGACGATTGGCGGCGCAAACATCAACGCCTTCGCAGGTGCCAATCTCGGGACCAGCGAGGCGATCGGCATGTCGCTCTCCGGGCTCGACTTCGGCATCGCGGTCGCCCGTGAAGCCTCCGGTGCGAATCGCGTTTGGACCTCCATGAACGCTACCGCAACGACCGCGTCGTTCTCGGGTTCTTCCGCCATCAGTCTCGCCGCGTCAAACCTCGAAATTGCCGTAAACCAGCCGGCAGCCGACGGCACGCTCATCGATTTCAACCCAAGCACCTTCACCGTCAAGACGGGTGCCAGCAGCATCATCACGCTCGACCTGGACGGCAATGCCGGCAGCATGCTCGAAATCAGCGGCTCAGCCACTTTCACCGTTTCCGATTTCGCGTCGCTCTCTGGCGCGTTTTTCATTGAGAATACGGCAGGCGAACTGGTGGTGGCGGCCACGGGTGTGTCGGCGTTCGTCGGGGCTGGTTCGATCGGCGTCGAGCTGTCGAACGGCAAGCTGGGCGCGGTG
>CAIXSC010000755.1 GCA_903921945.1 uncultured Planctomycetaceae bacterium | reverse complement strand
CGGGCCGGGGCGGCTTACGCCGCTCCGCTAGAAATGCCGGCCGGACGGCTCATGCCGCTCCGCTAGCAATGCGGGCCGGGGCGGCTTACGCCGCTCCGCTAGAAATGCCGGCCGGACGGCTCACGCCGCTCCGCTAGCAATGCGGGCCGGACGGCTCATGCCACTCCGCTAGCAATACGGGCCGGGCGGCTCATGCCACTCCGCTAGCGATACGGGCCGGGCGGCTTACGCCGCTCCGCTAGAAATGCCGGCCGGACGGCTTATGCCACTCCGCTTACAATGCGGGCCGGGCGGCCCATGCCGCACCGCTATCAATGCGGGCCGGGCGGATCACGCCGCTCCGCTATCAATGCGGGCCGGGGCGGCCCATGCCGCTCCGCTAGCAATACGGGCCGGGCGGCTCATGCCACTCCGCTAGCAATATGGGCCGGGCGGCTTACGCCGCTCCGCTAGAAATGCCGGCCGGACGGCTCACGCCGCTCCGCGAGAAATGCGGGCCGGGGCGGCCCATGCCGCTCCGCGAGAAATGCCGGCGGCTTTGGCGGAGTCAACCGTTCCGCATGCTGGGGAGGCAACTGGCGAGGAACTTGCCGAGCCGTCCTGAGGCGGTCGTCGCTTCCTCGTACAGCTTCCACATGTCCTTGACGCTCGATGGGCGATTCAACAACGCGCCGGCGATGGCCCCGAGTTTTCCCGCCATCGACTTTTGTTCGAGCAGATTCTCGATTTCCACTGGCAGCGGATCATCGACGGCGTCGGTCACGACCCGGACGGCGAGGAACCGTGTCTTGGCCGCCGCGCAGGCCGCCGCGACCGCCCATGTTTCCATATCGCAGGCGACAGCGTCGCAACGCCGCCCGAGCCGCCGCTTTTCGGGCTCTTCGCGAATCACCCGCTCCACGGACACCAGCCGTCCGGTGTGAAGCGACTTCATGCGGGCCAGCGTTTCCTCGGGGAACCGCAACCCCACTGCAAATTCGGTGTCGGCCGGCGGCAGGCCTTTCCGCGATTCGGCGCCGTACGCGGCGATCGTCTGCGGCATCACGAAATGGCCGCGCCGGACGTCGTCCACCAACCCGCCCGCGAACCCCGCCGATACGACCCAGGGCGGTCGATGCACAGCGATGAAATCGCTCGCCCCACGCCACGCCGCCTCGGCGCCGACGCCCGTGATGCCCACCAAGACGCGTTGGCCATCGAGAAAACCGTCGTACTCGGTAAAAGACGAGCCTTGCGTGGTCACCGTCTCGGTCAGACGTTCGACCAACCCGGCCGCTTCAAGATCCATGGCGAACAGGAACGCCGCAACACACGGAGGCCGCGGCGGCGCGGCGGGTTCGACTCGCTGGCCAGCCGACGCGCGCAACTCGCCACGGTCTCCTTCCACCGCGGATCGCTCGAACCGCTCGGATCTCGGATTCGCCCGCGAATTCGAAGACGGATTCGACCGTGGATTCGAAGTCGGCGCGGACTGTCGCGGTGATGTTGGCGGCGGAGGCGCTTCGCCGCGCAGCGCCTCGACAACCAAGTTTTGCAGGACTTGGCGGCCCTGCTGTCGCATCCAGGAACTGACGATTAACCGCAACCACATGCTCGACGGCTCCACGGGCCAAAACCGGCCGCGCGCTTCGCGTCCGTCGTGGCTCAAAAAATGGCGCCGTAATCATTTCCCGCGCCACTGGTATCTTACCGTTCGCACGGTTGGCTTTCAGGGCGTGGCGCGGAATCGGGCAAGCCAGCCAGCGTCCACCAAGCGGTGGCGAAGAATCCGCGCCAACTGCCGAATGTCTCGCGAACGGCCGTCGGCTCGTGGCCGCAGTGAGCCATGCAATCCTGGCAGGCGGCGTGGCCGCTGGCGGCGCCGTACCGCGACCAGTCGGTTGTCTCCATCAGTTCCTGGAACGTCGCGCAATAGCCTTCGTCGAGCAGATAGCACGGTCGTTGCCAGCCGAGCACGTTGTATGTCGGGTTCCCCCAGGGCGTGCATTCGAGCTGCCATTGGCCGCGAAGAAAGGCGAGATACAGCGGAGTGTGATTGAATCGCCAACGGTGTCCGCGCGACGGTCGCCGCAGCAGTTGATGGAACAACCGCTCGGTCTCGCGGCGGGCAAGGAAATGATCCTGATCGGGCGCCTTCGCGTAGCTGTAGCCGGGCGAAACCATCAAACCCTCGACGCCCAGCCGCGTCATTTCATCAAAGAATCCGCGGAGCCGGTCAGGGTCGACACCGCGAAAGACGGTCGTGTTGGTCGTGACTCGGAAGCCACGCTCCCGCGCCACTCGGATCGCGTCGATCGCCGCGTCGAACACCCCCTCGCGACAAACCGAGCGGTCATGTTCCTCCCGCGGTCCATCCAGATGAATCGAAAACGCGAGATGCTTCGACGGCCGAAACCGCGGCAACGCTTCGACAAGACGCAGCGCGTTGGTACACAGGTAGACGAACTTGCGCCGCGCCACGAGGCCGGCGACGATCTCATCGATCCGAGGATGCAACAACGGCTCGCCGCCCGGAATGGAAACGAGCGGAGCGCCGCATTCGTCGGCTGCCGCCCAACATTGCTCGGGAGTCAATTGTCGACGAAGCGTCTCGTTCGGATGCTGGATCTTGCCGCATCCAGCGCACGCGAGATTGCAGCGAAAGAGCGGTTCGAGCATCAACACCAGCGGGTAGCGGGCCCGGCCGCGAATGCGGTTGGAAAGCACATAGCGGGCGACCGCCGCCATTTGACTGAACGGAACGCCCATCATGCTGTCTCCCGCCGGTAAACGCCGAGCGCCAGCAGCGGAAAGTACACCGGGTACAGGTGGTACCGCAGGTAGAACACCCGCGGAAAACCGGTTCCTGTGAATTCGGGTTCATCCCAGCGCCCATCCGGCCGCTGCGTGTCGAGCAAATACTGCGCGCCGCGGCTCGTCGCGCTGTCCATGGCTCGTCCCGCGGCGAGCAGGCCGAGCAGTGCCCACGCCGTCTGCGACGCCGTGGCCGGCCCCTGGCCGCGCGATGCGGGCGCATCATAGCTGTCAGCCGACTCGCCCCAGCCGCCGTTCGGTTGTTGGCATCGCAACAGCCATTCGGCTCCCCGCCGAACCATCGGATCGTCGAGCGGCACGTGCACGGCTCGCAATCCGACAAGTGTTTGCCAAGTGCCGTAGATGTAGTTCACGCCCCATCGGCCGTACCACGCCCCATCCGACTCTTGCGTGCGCCGCAGGAAGCCCAGCGCCTTGGCGACCGCTGGCGAGTCGACGCGATGGCCACAGCCGCCGAGCATTTCCAGCACCCGCGCGGTGATATCCGGTGTGCTCGGATCGATCATCGCGTTATGGTCCGCGAACGGAACATGACAGAGAAACTCGGCATCGTTGTTCCGATCAAACGCGCCCCAACCGCCATCGCGGTTCTGCATGGCCAGCGTCCAAGCCACAGCCCGCCGGCAGGCTGCCTGCACGCGATCCCAGCGCGCGACAAACGACCGCACCGCCGCCAAGCTCGTTCGCTCGATCGTCAGCGCAGTCTCGGCGCCCGCGAGTTCCAGCCTGAGCCGAGCCTCGGGCGACTTGCGGTTCGGCGCGCTGCGGGGATGCAAAACGTCGGCTGGAGAACCGTCCGACCAACTCTCGTCGAACCATTCGCGTAACGCCATCGCGACCATGATTGTGTCGTCGATATCCGGGTAAAAGGCATTGCGATGCTCGAAAAACCAACCGCCTGGCTCCGCCTTGACTCGTTCGGCCCAATCCCCTCGACCTCGGACCTCTTTGGACAAGAGCCAATCCACAGCCCTCTCGACGGACTCGTCGCTCCGCGGCACTTCCGTTGCCGCCAAAGCGCGGAGCGTAATCGCCGTATCCCACACCGGCGAAAGGCATGGCTGCAATCGTGCGCACGTCGTGTCGGCGCACGTCGGGTCGGAGTGCGTCGGGTCGGAGTGCGTCGGGTCGGAGTGCGTCGGGTCGGAGTGCGTCGGGTCGGAGTGCGTCACCGCGTGAAGGTCGAGGTTGGCCGCCGAGGATTCGTGGGTGGGCGCTGGCGGTTCGTTGATCAGGACGAGCGCTTCGAGCTGCTTTCGGCATTCGGCCACCTCGCGGCTGTCCGCGGGGTACCCGAGGCTGCGAAGCGCGATCCAGCTCCAAACGATCGGCGGGTAGATCGCGCCCAGTCCATCACTGTCGTGGAAGCGGTCGAGCATCCAGCGTTCGGCGGCTCGAAGAGCGCGGTCGCGGAGCGGCCGGAAGTTCCACCGTTCGAGCATCTTCAAACCGCGGTCGACGCCGCGAAAGAGACGCTCCCAAGCCATCGCGCCGGTTGACGCCGCCGCGCCGGGCGAGCGCAACGCCGGCCATGCCGCCGGTGGACGCAAAAATAACTCGCCGATCCCGAGTTCTTCGGGCACGGCGCGAACTGGCCGCAGCGCCCAGACGATCGACAGTGGCACGAAGATGGTCCGCGACCAAGCACTGATCCGATAGACATTGATGGGCGACCAGTTCGGTAACAAGACAAACTCGGGCGGCACGGCCGGACACAGCTCGAACGGAATCTGCCCCAAGAGCGCGAGATAAAACCGCGTGAAGCTATTTACCGCGTCGGCGCCGCCGTGCGCGAGGATCGCGCTACGTGCTCGTTGGAGCGGTTCCGAGTCCGCCGCATGGCCGGCGAGCTTCAACGCGAAATAGGCTTTGACGCTGCCGCTGATCTCAACTCGGCCGCCCGGGTACATCGACCAACCACCCGTGGGCAACTGCGTCGCCAACAGTTGATTCGCGCAGCGGCGGGCGAGCGTCGAACGATGTTCGCCTAGCCACGCCAACAGCAAGATCGTCTCGCTCTGCAGAATCGAATCGCCTTCCAGTTCGCCGACCCAGTAACCGTCCGCCGACTGCTCATTGCTCAACCAACTTTGTGTGCGAGCGATGGCGATGTCGAGCGCCGCGAGCGGCTGCGCTTCGCCCGGCCGTTTCACGGTGGTATCGGATGACGC
Source organism: uncultured Planctomycetaceae bacterium (assembly GCA_903921945.1). GTDB lineage: Bacteria > Planctomycetota > Planctomycetia > Pirellulales > Pirellulaceae > CAIXSC01. Next base: position 557 of record CAIXSC010000755.1, on the reverse strand, counting down.
CATGCTTTGAGCCTTGTCAGACCATGCGGCCGACGTCTTGGCCGAAGCGTGGGGCGGCATGCTCACGAGCGCGGAGCCGCGGGAAGACTCGGAGAGAACGTGCCGCGACATTTCCGGCGCGGCATCGGCGGCCGCCAATGCCGCCACGTCTACCTTAGCCGGGGACGACGGGGATGACGGGGACGACGAATAAGGCGCCGAAATCGACTCTGGCGGTTGACCTTCCAGCGCCACCTGCGAACCAAGGGCCTCGATATCGCCAGTGGGCGAAAAGGCGAATCGCGAATGCAATCGAGGATCCGGCCCGCTCGACATCGTGTCGGTGCTCCCTACGCTTCCCTGGTCTGTTCTCGGAGTCAGGGAAACCTAGGCGATCGCCCTGCGAATTGCAAGCGACATCGGCAGCCCCGCCACTCGCACGGCTCGGCGCTGAGGCTTGCGGCGGCCGCGATTACGCGCCTGGCGGTTGCTCGCTGGCAGTTGCTCGCTGGCAGTTGCTCGCTGGCGGTTGCTCGCTGGCGGTTGCTCGCTGGCGGTTGCTCGCTGGCGGTTGCTCG